>JAZQXS010000122.1:0-3261 GCA_045633025.1 Eubacteriales bacterium
GTGAGAGGGCGTTTTACGGCAAGTTTTCAATTCTATTAATGATCATTCTGTCGATCATTCGGCAAACGCCGTCAAAATTTTCATCTATGTCATTATTCGAAAAGCGTAAAACATAAATTCCGTATCTTTCAAGAATTTCAGTTCTTGCCGCGTCGTGTGCCTTGCCTTGGCTTGTATAGTGCTGTGAACCGTCAAGCTCTATCACAAGACGAGCACTATGACAATAAAAGTCCGCAATAAAATTATCGATGATCCGTTGCTTGTATATCTTTACCGGATAATATCGCAAAAAATCATACCATAAATGCTTTTCTTGCCGAGTCATATTACGGCGCAAAATTCTTGCGATATTTAACAGCTTATTTTTTCTCTTTAATGGTACTTGCTCCATTTTCCCCTCTCCGCCGGCTACGCCGCCACCTCTCCCAAAGGGAGCAGCTTTTCGTTGGTTCCATTATAACACAAATCGACAGAGAAAACAAGTTCTCTGCCGATTTGTGTTATAATGGGACTAACGAAAAGCATCTCCCTTTGGGAGAGGTGGCGGCGAAGCCAACGGAGAGGGTACAATGGAGCAAACACCATTAAAGAAAAGCAATGAATTATTAAATATTGCAAGAATGTTGCGCCGTAATATGACTCGGCAAGAAAAGCATTTATGGTATGATTTTTTGCGATATTATCCGGTAAAGATATATAAGCAACGTATCATCGATCATTTTATTGCGGATTTTTATTGTCATAGCGCTCGTTTGGTAATAGAACTTGACGGTTCGCAGCACTATACAAATCAAGGCAAAACACACGATGAGGCAAGAACCGAAATTCTGGAAAGATATGGAATTTATGTTTTACGTTTTTCCAACAAGGACGTAGATAAAAATTTTGAAGGTGTTTGCCATATGATTGATAGGGTGATCCATGAGAGAATTGAAAACTTGCCGTAAAACGCCCTCTCACCCGCTATCGCGGGAGCTCTCCCAAAGGGAGAGCCTTTGGGTATGTGTCACGATCCCCCCCTTCATCCCACCAAGAAAAGCCTCTCCCTTTGGGAGAGGTGGCGGCGAAGACGACGGAGAGGGTAAAACTGAAGACGCCCCATTCGGTTTTTGGCCGAGTGGGGCGTTTTGGTTTCATGCATATTTTTGAGCAAACTCCCGCACCGTCTGCCTAATGCGGCCGTCGATTCTCATATCACAGAATTTCTGAATATGGGGCGGTATCTCGCGGTAAAATGCTTCAGCGATGCCGCCGGCAATACAGGCTTGGGTATCTGCATCCCCGCCGAGGGATACGGCATTACGCACCGCGCTCTCGTAGTCCTCCGATTCCAGGAACGCCGTGATAGCGGGTGGTACACTGTACGAGGTGCGGCTGTCGAACACGTGGTTTTCCCGTATGGAGGCCAAGGGTACGGTCAGTTCAAAGCCGAAATGGGTTTGGATGTAGTTTCGGATACGCTCCTTCCCCTCTCCGTGGCGGGCGAGATAGACCGCCGCCGCGACAGCCTGCGCACCCTTGATAGCTTCCTTATGGGCGTGAGTGGGGAGACAGCTTACTCGGGCTTGCAGGAGGGTCTGCTCCAAGGTCCGGTAGGCGTAACCGAGGGGGACGGCACGCATGGCCGCACCGTTACCGTAGCTGTGGTTCCGCCCGGCATAGGGGTCTTTAGCCCATTTTATGAACATTTGGCCGTAGCCTGCGTGGGGATAGTAGGTATAAAACCGGCGGTACTGTACGGCAAAGCTCTTGGCGCGGCTCCGCACCCCGAATCGGGTGATCTCCCGCGGGTCATCCAGAATGGTGCGACAGACGGCAGCGGTCAGGACGCTGTCATCGGTGAAGGTACTGTCCTTTTCAAGGGAAAAATCGTATCGTTTCGTACAGTGAAGCTCGTAGTAAGAGCCGATCACGTCACCGTAGAGGGCACCGAACATATTTCAGCTCCCGTACTGCATCCTCTCCACAGTCCACCCCTCCAGGTGACGGCAGAGGTCGGCGGCGGCGCGCTTGGCCTCGGGCAGATCGTGCTCCAGGTAGTTACCGCACTGCCACCGCTCGGTGCCGGGGATCTCACCCTCGTAGGCGGCGATAAAGGCGAAGGAATCCTGCACCAGCTTGATGGCGCGCTCGTGGCTGACGGTATCGCGCACCAGCAGGTAGAAGCCGGTACGGCACCCCATGGGGCCTACGTAGACCACCTCGTCGGCGCAACCGCTGTTGCGGGCGTAGGTAGCAAAGAGATGCTCGATGGTATGGGCGGCGGGCGTGGGCAGGTAATCGCCGCCGTTGGGAATCTTCATGCGGATATCATAGGTCACCACGTCCCCGTCAATGCGGGAAATGTACATGCCCTCGGTGAGCGTATCGTGGTTGACGGTAAAGCTGGCAATGGTTTTCATAGATCACTCCTTTTATATTTGACGCGGGGGGAACGGCCTCCGGCGGCTTAAGGGACTTTTGAAAACCTCCTCGCGTTGCTCGGGGCAAATTCGCCTGCGGCGAAGTTTGCGAGTCCCTTAAGAATCCCCAAAACTTTCAAAAACATACTATTTTGTGTTTTGACTTGCTGTTTGACGGTGGGATTTTGGCTTGCACCGTGGGTCCCTACCCACTATGGTGTATGGGATGCTGGAAAACGGATTCGCTTTCAAGATTTTGATTGAGGATTCGTATTACTCCTCCAGCAATCCTTCGGCCTCCAGCTCACGGAGTCCCTCCCAGGCATCGCTGACCGAGCCTGCGTCGAACTTGGCCAGACCGTACCGCAGGCCAACAGGGCATTCCTCGGGCATGGGCAGGGTGATCGCGGAAATCATTTTCTTTTGGATCGCGTTCAGCGTGACGTTTGCGTTCTCTTTCAGTTTTGCCATAACGGCCTCCTTAATTTGAAAATAGGTCGGTCACCCTCGCCTGTGGGACGGGTGGTTCCCTGCGGTATGAGCGGGTCGCTCGGGTCTTTGGCGGGTCAGGAATCCTCCGATGCCGTGGACGGGGATGGGGATGAGGCGGATCAGCCAGGAGAGGACGCTTCCCTGCTCCCAAAGCGGCTGTACCGTCCGTTGCGAAGCCAGCAAGCCGACGATGCAAAGGGCGGCCGCCAGCAGGCATCCGCTGACAAGGCTTCCCGCCACCGCCCGCTCCCGCCGCAGGAGTCCGGCCGCGATCCCCCCCGCCAGGGAGGACAGCGCCAGGGCTGCGATCGACAAGAGGGGGAGCATGGCTGTCGGGTCGGGCGAGCCTGCGGCCGCGGCTGTCAGC
>JAZQXS010000123.1:0-24647 GCA_045633025.1 Eubacteriales bacterium
GGATTTACCTTCCGCGGCGATCCTACCTTTGAGCTGGCTTGGTGCGGGCAGAACGTGCTGTTCTGCCGGATGCTGATCGAGGACTATGTCCGCAACGGACACGAGGACAGCTTGCGGGATGCCTTGGAGATTCTGGATACCCGCGCAGAGCTTTGCACCGCCGAGAACGGTCTTTTGGCGTCCCAGCTTCGGCATTTCGAGGATCTGAACGCGGCTACGGCCGATACCTGCAACATGGGCTACGGCGCTTACGAGTTCCTCCGTTGCTGGGAGCGCTTGCAGCAAATGGGCATAGACAAGCCCGCCTACCTCCAAGCGGGAAAGGGACTGTGCGATTTCTTCTGCGGCCACTTCTCGGAGGAGTATGGCTTCGGTAAGCTTTGGCGGCTGGACGGTACCTGCTTGGATGAGGGAGGCAGTATCGGCGCGTTCATCATCCCCGCTCTGGTGAAGCTGTACGAGCTTTTGCGGGATGAGACATATCTGGCCATGGCTGAGCGGGCGCTGACCTTCTACATGGAGCGGGATCTGAATCGGTTTATCTGTACGGCGGGCGCACTGGATACCTGTTGCGTGGATAAGGAGACTTCCGCCCCCTTCATCATGAGCGCGACGCTTCTGTATGAGCTGACCGGCAAGGAGATCTACAAGACCTACGCCGAGAAGGCGGCCTACTACTTTACCTCCTGGATGTTCCACTACCAGCCCGTATACGGCGAGGATACCGAATTTTCGCGCTACGGTGTGGGGGTCAAGGGCCTTACGTCGGTTTCGGCGCAGCATCATCATTTGGATATGTATGCCGGGCTGGTCGTCCCGTACCTTCACCGTCTGGCTGTGATGACGGGAGACGAGCGCTGGAATATCCGCGCGGAAATGATGTGGCGCGCCGTCCTGCAGTTTATCGGTGACGGCGAGTTGGCCGTCCACGGTGCCGTCCGCCCCGTGGGAAGCCAGAATGAGGCTGTCTTCCATTGTAATTGGGGTGGCTCCCCCGATATGTTCTGGGGCGGCAACCGAGGTGGGCTCAACGATTGGCTGGTGGCTTGGCCTTGCGCGTTCCGTCTGTCGGTTCTGGCGGACGAGCGCGGGGATAATACATAATGTAAAGGAAAGCAAAAAACGATTTGTGAAGAAAGGATTGGATTATGAAAGACGGAAAGATCGGATACGCGGTATTGGGCTTAGGTGTTGGTAAGGCTCATGCGGATGCAGCCTACGCCTACGAGCGCTCGGAGCTGGTGGCGGTTTGTGACATTGACGAAAAGCGGCTGGCGCAGGCGCAGAAGAAGTACGCGGGCGTGACGGCGTACACGGATTTTGAGGATCTGATCGCCGACGAGCGCGTGGACGTCATCAGCGTGTGCCTCCCCTCGGGTATGCACGCCGACTTTGCGGTGCGTGCCATGGAGGCCGGTAAGCACGTTTTGGTAGAGAAACCCTTGGACATCACCCCCGAGCGCGCGCAGCTCATCGAGGATGCCCGCAAGAGAACCGGGATGACCTGCGGCGTGGTGCATCAGAACCGCTTCAACGTGGATATGTATCCCATCCGCGAGGCCATCGAGAGCGGCCGCATGGGGAAGCTCATTCTGGGCACCTTCGCGGTCAAGTGGTACCGCGATCAGGCTTACTATGACAACGGCGGCTGGCGAGGCACCTGGGAGATGGACGGTGGCGGATCTCTGATGAACCAGGCGGTGCATACGGTGGATCTCATGCAATGGCTCATGGGTGATGTGGAATCCGTATCCTCCCACATGGGAATCTACAACCACAACATCAATACCGAGGACACAACCGCATCCCTGATCAAGTTCAAGAGCGGTGCCGTGGCGACCTTCGTCAGTACCACCTGCGCGTATCCCGGTATCTCCACCGATATTATGCTCTACGGTACGGGCGGTTCTATCGAGGCCGATTCGGATAGTCTTAAGACGTGGAAGATGATGGACGCGGAGGACGAGGACGCCGAGGAGGAGGCTATGCTGGCTCGCTACGGCAAGGGAAACATGTGCGCGCTGCCCGAGGACGCCGCCCGCTCCTTCGGCCACGATCACGTGGTGCGAAACATGATCGACTCTGTCCTGGACGGCCACGACCCGGAGGTTCTGCCTGCCGATGCCATCAAGGCGGTCAAGATCGTTTGCGCCGTGTACGAGTCGGCCAAAACGGGGAAGACGGTTTATTTTGACTAATCTATATTTAAAAACAAAGAACGGTATGACCTGCGGGTCGTACCGTTCTTTTGATTGAAGGGTTTTTCATTCCCCTAAATGCCGTTTCTTTCTTCGAGCAACAGCAACCTTTTTAGACGATTCGCCACCGTTGCCGCAATCGCATCCGCCGCAATCACAGCAATCTCCGCAATCGCAATCGCAGTCTCCACCCGCGCAGGCAAGGATGGCCAGCACGATGGCGGCTACCGCGATGAGAATGCCGAAGGAGGCGAAGGACGCAAAGCGCAGAGCGGGGGAGGTTTCGTCGGAACAGGCCACGTGGAGGGCGATGACCGAGATCAGCGTCCAGAGCAGGTTGAAAAAGGCGAAGCTGAAGAAAACCTTGTTGTCGTTTTTGACCCAGAAGACGATGAAGACGACGATGAGCGCCAGCGTGACGAGGGCGATGCTCCCCGTCAGCAGGGGATATCGCCGAGGCCATAGCCGCATGAGCAGAGCCGTGAGGGCGTAGAGCGCTATGGAGACCAGCGCCCCGGCGATAAGGTGGGAAGCCATTGGCTTCCCGGCTATGTGGATATAGTAGGCACCCATGCAAAGGGAGGCACCTGCGGTGTTGAGCAGGATGCTTGAAATGTAACTTGCGGTTACTTTTTTGCGGCGCTTGCCGCCAGCCAGATGGAAGGGAATGGCCACGGCCGAGAGAAGAACCCCCAAAAGTAACAGATAGTATGGAGGGATGCCCGCGTAGACCGTACACCAAACGGGAACCAGTGGGCAAAACAGCAAGGCGGTCAGGGCTCCGCACAGGGGCATGACCCACCCGCGGGTGCGGTAGGCGCGGAGCTGTTCGAGTGTGGCTCGGTCATCTTTCATGGGGAACTCCTTTCCGGTCATGGGCTCCTATTGCATTGGTTTGATTCTTGCGGAAGGTGTTGATTTTTGAATCGCGGCATTATCAACAGCTTGTTGATAATGCCGCAAAATCGTTAATATGCAGCGATATCTCGAATCCGAACGTCACCCGCCTTGGCGGTGATCTCCAGCGTGATCTCGGAGGCGGTCAGATCCTTGAAGGGTACGATGCGCTTATGACCCACGCATTCACTCTCATAGACGGGCTTGCCGTCGGCCAGAATGCGGAAGCCGCGGATGTGCTGGCCGTCCTCGATGACCTCGCGGATGACCACGTAGTTCACAGCTTGGGCTTCGGGTAGGGTGACGGTGCAAGTATCGTTGATCAGTACGGGAGCCTCGGCCATGGCCTTGGGCGTGCCGAAGGTCTCGCGGATGAGCTTGCCGAAGGCCTTGAACTGCTCCTCGTCCTGGAAGTCACCGTCGGTGCTGATGGCCATGCCCAAAAGGAGATTGGAGTTCCGTCCTACCGAGCGGATGTAGCAATCCAAAAGCTCCTCGGGGGTTCGCACCATGTGCTCCTCTCCTGCTTTCCAAGCCCAGCCGCCGCCGTAGGAGTAGACGGAACGGTTGGGGGTATCCGTCTCGGCAGGCCAATAGTACTTGCCGTCGGGATCGCCCACACCTGCCTGCTCGTCGGGGACGGTGCCGTCGTAGCGAGCCTCGCCGGCGTTGGTGGTTGCCCAGCAGTTTTCGGGCGCCAGACCGTGCTCGTTACCCACCCAACGGAGGTTGTGCTCGTAGTCACGGGGACCTTGGAAACACACGGCGTGGGGTTGCAGCTTGCGAAGCAGGGGAGCCAGGTCGGGGCCGCCCTGCTCGGGGGGCACGATTCCGCCGTCGAACCAGATTTCGAACAGCTCGCCGTAGTTGCTCCAGAGCTCGGTTACGTGGGCGATGACCTTTTTGACGTACTCTTGGTAAAAATCCGACTTGAAATCCATGGGTTGGGTGTTGCTGATGTTGTAGTAACCGTTGCAACCGGGATGATAGTAGAATCCCGGGCGCAGACCGTATTTTTTACAGGCCTCGATGAACTCGCGGCAGATATCCCCACCGCCGCCCCGCCAATCGGTGTGGGCGATGGAAAAATCATCGACCTTGGTATCCCAAAGGGAAAAGCCCGTGCCGTGGTTGGCCACCAGCACCGCGTATTTGGCGCCCAGCTCGTAAGCGCTTCGAATCCACTGCTCAGGCTCCAGCTTGGTGGGATGAATGGTCTTGGGGTGGAGAACGGTGCGGACAATGTCGGTCTTGAACCATTCGCCCTCCAGCTCGGGATGGTAGATCTCCATGCCGTAATGGATCAGCACGCCCAGCTCCAGATCGTGCCAGGCCAACTGCTCCTTGGTAGGTTTGGCGATGTGCATCATGAAATCTCCTTTGTCATTGTGCGATGCCCGTTGGTTTTGGGGGCACATTCATATCAAGCCTCTACCAGCGAGCGTCCTTCCCACTCCTCTACGGGTTCGATGCCCATGAGATCTGCGATGGTGGGGGTGACGTCCAGCAGGGAGGTGTTGTCCACGGTCTTACCGCCCTCGAAGGCCTTGCCGTACAGGAACAGGGGAATGATCATATCCTCGGGAATGTCCAGACCGTGGTTGCGGTCGTGTCCGCCGTGGTCAGCGGTGATGATGATGGAATATTCCTCGCCGCAGGTATCGATGACACGCTTGACGTTGTCGATGGCGATGGAGACGCGGCGGAGGTACTCCTCGCTCATCCAGCCGTTGTCATGGCCGCCCTTCTCGTCCACGTCTACCATGTAGAGCATGACGAAATCGGGGTGATACTTGGCGATGGAGGTCAGGCAGGCGTCGGTGATGACGTCATCGCTGCGGTCGTCCAGAGCGATATCCGAGTAGTACGTGATGGTATAGCCGCCGGGGGTGGCCAGGTCGCGGAGGTAGTCCCAGTTGTAGAACAGGGCGGTGGTACCGCCAAACTGACGGACACGCTCAAAGATGCCCTGTACGGGGCGTACCTGAGGCACGTAGATGTTGGTCAGGATACCGTGACGCTGGGGGGTGACCGAGTGGGTCATGGAGAAGTGGCAGGGGAAGGTGACGGTGGGGAACAGAGAGCGGGAATCGTAGCTGTATGTGCAGATCTCCTCCAGTGTTTTGAGGTAGGGGTTGCCGCACTGCAAGAGACCGTCGGAGCGCATACCGTCGATGGAAATGAGGATGACTTTGTTTTTCATAGAAACTCCTTTCAAAAAGCTGAGAATCAGCGTGTAAAATGCAGATGGATAGACTTGCCTGCGGTGAGCTCAGCGCGCAGAATCGCGCCGTCGCAGGTGAAGGGATGGTCTGCCGCGGGCAACGTCCCGTCAGCGGGCAGAGCCAGCTCTAAGAGCTTATCCGAGGTGGCGGTGACGGTGACGTCAGTCAAGCGGCCGTCAGCCCAAGCCATGTCAAAGATGAAGCCGCCGCGGGACTTGAGCCCCTTGACCGAGCCGTTTTTCCATTCGGAGGGCAGGGCGGGAAGCAGATCCACGATACGGTGATCGGGGGTGCCGCGGTGGCTTTGGATGAGCATTTCGTTGATGCCGGCGGTGCCTCCGAAATTACCGTCGATCTGGAAGGGCGGGTGGATATCGAAGAGATTGGCCTCGGTACAGTGCGTCAGCAGGTAGCGCAGATGGGTCAGGGCTTCGTCGCCGTCCATGAGACGCGCGCAGAAGTTGACCGTCCAGGCGCGCGACCAGCCCGTGGCGCCGCCTCCGTGAGCCAATCGGCGGGCGATGGTGCGCTTAGCCGCCTCAAAGAGCTCAGGGGTATCGGCGTTGATCTGATCGGCGGGGTGGAGGGCGAACAGATGGGAGACGTGGCGGTGGCCGGGCTCCACTTCCTCGTAATCCTTGTACCACTCGCAGATGGTGCCGTAGCGCTCGCTGATCTGCATGGGGGGAAGTTTCTTCAGCACGTCGGCCAGCTTTTCAGCCAGGTCGGCGTCCTCGTCCAGCACCGCGCAGGCATGGATCGTGCGGGTCAGCAGGGCGTAGATGATCTGGGTGTCGATGGTGGCGTGCTGGGTAAAGAGGCTGATGGCGCGCTCACCCGTGAGGGGTTCGGTGTAGAAGAAGGCATTCTCGGGGGAGTTGGAGGGGGTGGATATCAGCGTTCCGTCGGGGGCTTCGGTCAGGAAATCGCAGATGAAACGGCAGGAGCCGGTCAGAATGGGGTAGATCTCGCGCAGGTAGGCGAGGTCGTTCGTGTGCTCGTAGTGCTCCCAGAGGGAGAGGCACATCCAAGGCCCGGCCATGGGGAAGAAGCCCCAATCTACGCCGTCGTGAATGCCCGTACGGCCGAATACGTCGGAGGTGTGGTTCACAGTCCACCCGTCCGCGTTAAAGAGCTCACGGGCCGTCTGTGAGCCGAAATGAGCCAGCATCTTGACGTAGTGGGTCAGCGGAGCCACGGTATCCGAGCAGTTCGAGGTCTCAGCGGGCCAGTAGTTCATTTGCAGATTGATATTGGTGTGGTAATCCGAGCCCCAGGGAGGACGGAAATCGTGACACCAGATACCTTGTAGGTTGGCGGGGAGAGTGGCGCGCTTGCCCGAACTTTCGATGAGCAGGTAGCGGCCGAAATTGTAGTACAGGGTGTAGAGATCGAGGTCGGTGTGGCCGTCCTCGCGGATCAGCTCCAGGCGGCGGTCGGTGGGGACGTCCTCCATGTGGGGGGCGTCCAGCTCCAGCGCGACGCTTCCGAACCACTTTTGATGGTCGCGGATATGCCGAGCCCGGATCTCGCCGTAGGGGACGGTCTTGACCCGCTCGAGCTGCGCGCGGGTGATGGCGCGGTAGTCGATGCTCTCGTCGATATCGAAGGTCTTGACGTTGTAGTTGGTGGCGAATGCGCCGAGGAGGGTGATGTAGTTCGCATCCTTAACTTCGGTGTAGTCGTGGTGGTAGACAAGCTGACCGTCGGTTTGGATATGGAGAATACCGCCAAAGGCCATGCCCTCGCCGCCTTCTCCGTGTTGGGGGGTGGTTTCGTAGATGATGCGGCCGTTCATAAGCAGGGTATCGGCGGCGACAGCGCCCGTGTAGGCGTCCTGCTTGCGCTTCATGGTGACGTTGCAGGAGAAGGGGGCGTTGGCCTCCACGCGGTGAACCAACACGTCATATTCCTCGCTGACGAAGGTTTCCGAGCGGTAGGCGGTATCCCCCTTTTTCCAGGTGACGGTGGCGATGGCCTCGGACAGCTCCAGCTCCTTGCGGTAGTCGGTGTACTCCGACTTGTCGGAGTAGTCGACGAAGACTTCGCCAAAGCTCTCGTAGAAGCGAACAAAGGACGGAAAGGCCAGAAAGGTCTCGCGACTGAGCTCGACAGCTTCCTGAAGGCGTTCCTCGGCGATCAGCGCGCGGATCTTCGCCAGGGTTTCGGGGGTTGCGTGGTATTCCTCGCGGATCTGACGGCCGCTCCACAGGGATTCTTCGTTGATCTCGATACATTCTCTCTGCGGATTGCCGTACAGCATGGCACCGACGCGGCCGTTGCCCAGGGGCAGTGCGCGCATCCAATCATCCACAAAGCGGTCGTACCATAATTTTGTAGACATAGAATCGGTCTCCTTTGGGAATGGACTGGTAAAAAGGGAACCGCCGATCCCGCGTTTTCACGCAGAATGTACAGCGGTTCCCGCGTGCAGTTTAGAAGCGTTCTTTACCCGTTATACCGTTTTTACCCGTTATACTTGTAAACGTGCATCTGGTAGATGCGGCAGGTCTTATCGAAGCCGGGGGTAGGCTTGGTGATGTAGATGCGGACGTAGCGGGCGTTTACGGGGGCAAACTCATAGATGGTCACGTACTCATGGTTGCCGTGAACGTCCTCGATCAGAGTCCAGTCGTCATCCTCGCTTGCTTTGTATTCCAAGCGGAAATCTACGGTGCTGTCGCAGTGATCCTCGTATTCACCGCAATGCTCCTCCAGAATCTTATGGATGGGGGTGATCTCTCCCAGATCCACCTCCAGCCAGCCGAAGCCCTGATCATTGATCTCGCCGGCCCACTTGTCAGCGCTGCTGCCGTTGAAGGCTCTCTCGGGCTTTTCATGCTCGAAGCGGTAGACGTGGGATCGGCAAGGCTTACCGAGGGCTACGTTTTCGCCCAGATTGCTGAAGGTAGGATAGATCTCGGTATCATGGTTGCCGATGCGGATCAAAGCCTGGACGTCGTCCTCAACCAGAATGTCAGCGTTTCCACCGAAGCCTGTGAACACGCCGTTTTCATTACAGCGGAGAGACTTCACGCGGACGAGATCGCCCTCATGGTACAGATCCGATCCCTGCATACCTACGGCTGTAAGGTGGTAGAGGGGACCCTCCTTCTCCTTCACGAAGTCGTACAGGGGCGCGGTGGGCGCGGTCGTTTGGGTGGCGTCGGTGAGTGCGGTGACGGCCATGACCAGGATACGTCCGTCGTCGGGCAGGGTAATGGCCTCGGCGCCGTCCGTGTCGATCACGTACTTGAAGATGTTGGCGAACTTATAGAAGCGGTCGCCTTCCTTGTCGTGGGTGTGGGAGTAGCTGACAGCTACGGGCTCACGGTTCAGGAAAGCCTGAGAGCCGCAGGCGATGATATCCCACGCGCCCACGTTTGCGCTGAAATCGCGAACAATGACGGGAGTGGTGTGGAATACGGTTTCCACGTCTCCGTCGGCGGAGGCGGCCAGAATGGCGACCTTGCGTGTGCCTGCGGGGAGGGCGATGGTCTGTCCTCGGCAAATGAGCGCGTTGGACTCGCCGGGGGCGCCCAGCTTGAAGCGCAGACCGCCGCAGGAGAGCTCGCTCTTGAACAGCTCCTCGGGGATGGAGATACCCTGTCCGAACTCTCCGGCGGTCAGATCCTGCGCGGGAGTGGTGACGCGGGTATTGTAGTCGAGGGCGACGGGGATACCGCCGTGATCCTCTGCGGCTTGGCGGTGAATTTCCAGCGCGAAGGTCTTGACGGCGTAGGGGGTCATATCAAAGGTCAGACCGTTCTCGTCAAAGGAGACGGTGCCGCTACCCTCTTCGTATCCGTTGGTTTCCACGGCGTTCGAAATGCGGGCGGCCAGCGTGAGGCGCACATCCTTCTGTACAGCGGCAGAGGTGCTCTGCACGCGGACGATCAGACGGTCGCCCTTCTCCTCCTGCTTGATGCAGCGGATGGTGACCTCGGGGGTATTGGTGGCCGCGAAGGACAGGGAGGAGAGCTCACCGCTGTGCTTCTTGGCCGAGAAGGCCATCAAGGGGCTGTTCAGACATTCAGCCTCGGCGGCGATGCCGTCACGGTTTTGAGCGTGGGAGGCAAAGCCGTAACGGAAGATGTTCTTTCCGAAATCCTGCCAATCCTGGGCGGACGGGAATTTATACTCGTCAATGGGGGTGTGGATCAGCGTGAGACGGAGGGTATGATCGTCGGGCTTTTCCATACCGTACTTACAGTCGTTCAGTATGGACACGCCGAAGGAGCCGTCGGGCTCGGAGAGATCCGCCCACTGATGGACGCAATGCTGGAAGTAGGGATAGGAGTCGGTGTTGCCGGCCTCCTGCACACCCAGACCCAGATCGAAGGATGCGATGGGATTGGAGACCGTCAGAGGGAAGCCTGCCGAGAGTAAGGTCTTGCGGTTGCGCCAATCGATGCGGTTGTCCACGTTGACGCGCTGGCCTCCCGCGGTCAGAGAGACGGTTTGGACGTACTCGGAGTCATGCTCCCGTTTGGTGATCCGGACGGCGACTACGGCGGGGCCGTTCTCGACGACCTCCATGGACACGGTGCCGCCCACGTCGGTGAAGGGAAGGGCAAGATCCTCATACTTGAGCTCCCAAGAGGGCCAGGTAACGCTGTTATCCTCGCGGGTAGCGAGGGCGGAGGGCGCGGCCAGGAGCTCGCGGTCATTTTGCTTATCGTAGATGGAAGCGATCTGGCCGTCGATGTTCAGAGTCACGCGGTAGCGCGCGTTTTCCAGCTTGTTCATGGAAACGGTAAGGCCTGTGTCCATAGAGCAATCCTTGTCCGAAGCCACCACGTTGAAAACGGTAAAGCTGACGGGAGCTACGGTTGCGGCAAAGCATACCACGGGGCTTCCGTCGGTTTCAGATACGGAGAGCTGGGAGGGAACCTCTGCGCCGTCGGCGGTGAACACGCGGGCGTGATGGGCGCCTGCGGGCAGGGGAGCGGTGACCAGATCGGTACGGGCGAAGCTGACGGGGTTGTAGACCACCACAGGCTCGCCTGTGACGTTGGTGTTCAGAGCGGAGGTGATGGCATCCGCGGCGGCGGTTACCTCGTCGGCCAGGACGTTCTGCGCGATGGCGTAATCGTTGTAGCTGAACAGGTAAGCCTCCATCATGGAGGTACCGGGCAGGTCATCGTGGAACTGATGCCACAAAAACAGCTTCCAGGCGAAGTCCAGCCGCTCCTTGGGGTATTCGGCCTTGCCCAGCCACTTGGCGATGCTGGCGGCGCGCTCAGCCGCGTCGGCGGAGAGCTCGCACTTGCGGTTCCAGCGCTTGGCGATGGTGCGGGAGGTCAGCGTACCGAAGCCGTGGGGGATATGGAGGTGTCCCCGGTAGGAGGGAAGCGCCTCGATCTGCTCGGGAGTCAGTTCGTTGAAGATCTGATCCGTGGAGGCGGAGATCACCTCAAAGGGTTGATTTTCGCCGTTGGCTTCGACGGCTTCGTTGAGGACGCGGATGGAATCCTCGGTGGGGGAACCGCCGAAGTCGCCCACGCCGAAGTACATCATGTGGGAAGGAACGCCGGCGTACTTTTCATTGTGCTCGATCTTCTGGAGGTATTGCTCACGCTGGTGAACGGGAACGTCGGTTTCCTCCAGACGGTGGGTGTAGGAGCCCGCCAGGAAGGAGCCGATGATGTAGTTGCCGTCGGGGCCGATCCACTTACCCAAGTCCATGCGGGGGGCATCTCCGCCGGGCATGGGGATGGTGGCGTCGCTATCCTCGTGAAGGACAGGGGAGCCTACGCCCCACGCCAGCTTTTGGGTAGAGAAGCCATTCAGACCCATGTGAGCGGCGATGGAGGGCAGAGAGTAGCGGAAGCCGAAGCAGTCGGTCAGAAAGATGTCGGTGCTTTTCTTGCCGAACTCGGCCTCAAAGAAGCCGTTGCCCAGCAGAATTTGGCGCATGTACGCCTCGGAGGAGGGAACGTTGGTGTCGGTGGCGTCCCATTGGCTGCCGGATACGTTCCAGCGTCCCTCGGCCACGTACTCCTTGAGCTGCTCGTACAGCTCGGGGTAGTATTCCTTGGCCAGTTGGTAGCGAAAAGCGCCCTCAAAGTTCATGCGGTAGTGCGGATATTTTTTGAAATGCTCAAAATTATCCAAAAGAGTTGCCTTGACGAATTCGCGAATGGTCTTTTGGATCGTCCAGTTCCATTGCGTATCCAGATGCGCAGTTGCAACCGTGTAGAGTCGTTTCGGTTGATTTCCCATGTGGGTTGACCCCCTTTCTTGTGGTAGGTGTGTTGATCAATCGACGAATGCATCCTCGGGCAGGTAGGACTGCCAGTTTGCGTTGCCGGGAATACCCAGCGCGTAGGTAGTGATGGCAGGAATGCTGCGGGTCTGCATGAAGGGAACCTTGACGTTGTTGACGGTCTTACCGACCATGACGAAGAACACGAACTTCTCCTCGTCGGTGTCGGAGCCGTGGCCGCGGCCGTATCCGCCGTGGTCGGCGGTGACGATGAACAGGGTATCCTCCAGGATCCCCGCCTCGCGGCAAGCCTCATAGATGCGGCCTGCGTAGCCGTCGCAGACGTTGATCTGATTCAAGTGGCGCTCGGTGCCGTAGCCGTGAGCGTGGCCTGCGCCGTCCACCGAGTCGAACTGGATGAACAGGAAGTTAGGCTTTTCGTTCTTGACGTACGCGCAGATGCGGTCGCACAGACCCTCGTCATCGCCGGTATCCTTGGTGGTCTTGTCGTCGTCGACCAGACCGTAGTTGATGGGATTCCAGTTGGAGAAGCAACCCAGGGTTGCGTCGGGCATGGACTCGCGGATGATGCGGTACAGGGTGGGGTGCTCGTCGGTGGCGAGTGAGTGGGGGGCGGCGGAAAGCTTGTCGTTGTGCAGACCGTGGATCTTGGAGGTCACGCCCATGAGCATGGTAGCCCAGCACTGGGCGGAGTCGGTGGGAACGGCGGTCAGGCACATGTCACAGCTATACCCCTCCGTCATGAGCTTGCGGATGTTGGGGGCGCAGTTCTCGTCCTTGCGGTAGAAGTTGCCGGCGCCGTCGATGCCTACGATGATCACGTGCTTATATGTAAATGCCATGATGATTGTCTCCTTTGGTGAATTTTTCAGATGTTTATTCGGTGAACAGACCCTCGGGGACGACGGCCTGCCAATCGGGGTTACCCTCGACGCCCAGAGCGTGCAGGACGATCGCGGGGATATCCTTGACCTGCATATCGACGACGGCTCCCTTGTTGACGGTCTTGCCGCAGGCGGCGAAGAATACGTACTTCTCCTCGTCGGTGACGCCGCCGTGGCCGTGATCCCAACCGCCGTGGTCAGCGGTGACGATGAAGAGGCAATCGTCCATCATGCCGGCCTCCTCGGCGGCCTGACGGATGCGGCCGGTGTAGCCGTCCACGGTGTCGAGCTGATCCAGGTGACCCTGGGTGCCGTAGCCGAAGGAGTGGCCTGCGCCGTCCACGGAGTCGAACTGAACGAACAGGAAGGTGGGCTTTTCAGCCTTGATATATTCGCAGATGGTATCGGTCATGGGGCCGTCGTGGTTGGTGCCCTGGGTGGTGTCGGCATCGTCCAGAATACCGAAGTTGATGGGGTTCCAGCAGCAGAAGGAGCCCAGCTTAGCCTCGGGCATAGCCTTGCGGATCCAAGTGAAAACAGAGGGATACTTGCCGTGGTAGGGGGTGCTGGAGACGATACCGTTGGTAAGCTGGTGGAGCTCGGGGAGAACGCCCAGGAGCATAGAGCCCCAGCACTCGGCGGAGATAGTGGGGATGGAGGTCAGGCACATATCGGTGCCGGCGCCCTCCGCAAAAACGCGGCGGATGGTGGGAGCCTTGCAGTTGCGGTAGAAATTGCCTGCGCCGTCAATACCGACGACGATGACGTGCTTGTAGGTGTAAGACATAGTGTTGTCCTCCTTACAGATAGTTCAGAATATGCTTCGTCGCAGGGACGAACCGCGCCCGCCGATGGCCGCTTCTGGGGGATCGGCAGGTCCGGTTCGGCTCCGGGAGGCCGAAAATAGAGTAAGAGGCCTGCACTCCGCGGAAATAAAACTACATCCGAAGAGTACAAGCCTCTGTGTCATGGTGGCTTCTTATGCTATGTAGGGGGGACATACCATAAACTCGCCGGGGGGATCATGCGGCCGAAGCCGCATGATCGGATTTGTTTTGAATTAGTCCTTCTTCTTCAGAACGACAGCAGCAGCAGCGGCAGCCAGGATAGCAGCAGCGCCGAAGCCAACGACGGAGCCGCAGCCCTCGTCCTCGGTAGCGTCGGTGCCAGCGTCGGTGCCCTGAGCCTCAGTACCCTGAGCCTCGGTCTGAGCGTCGGTCTCAGCGTCGGTCTGAGCGTCGGTCTCAGCTTCGGTCTCCTTAGCGGGCTCGGTCTCCTCCTCGTAGCCAGCGAACTCGAAAGCAGCCTCAGCGGTCTCGAATACGCGGATCTCGTGCAGGATAACCTCGGACTCGGCGCTCATGCCCAGAGCGTCAACGTAGATTCTGTAGAGAACCTCGTCCTCGGCGAACAGGTCAGCAGCGTCGAACAGCAGGTACTGAACGCCGGTAGCAGTTGCATCAACGTCGTTCTCTGCGGTGGTAGCGTACTTGTTCTCGGTCTGAGTGCTCATGTTGTAAGCGAAGGTCTCGAAGTTGAAGCCCTCGAAGGGACCCTTAACGGTTACGGCAGCAACCAGCCACTGAACCTTGTCACCGGGCAGGTAGTCCATATCGGTTCTCGGAATGAACTCGTCCAGCATGATGGAAAACTCGGGAGCGGCGGTGGAGTTGGGATCCAGGACGATCTTAGCGCCCTCCCAGCCGGTACCCTGCTCGATCTCGTCGGCGAAGGGATACAGGTGGTTGGTCATGATGCCTGCGGCAGCGTTGGAACCAGTTGCAGGAATCAGGTTAGCCTCCTGGGTCAGCTTGATGACGTCGTTGGTGTAGCCGGTGATAACGGTGGACTCGAAGTCAACGTCGCCGCCCTCGCCCTCGGCCTCGATGGTGTTGCCGGAGCGGAAGTTGAACTGGTCAGCCTCAGCGTTGGCAGCCAGCTCCTCAACGGTCAGAGCGCGGTTGTAGACACGGACGGAGTAGATCTCGCCGCCCCATCTACGGTTCTCGGCGGTGTGACCCAGGAATACCTGGTCGGAGTCGATCTTGTGCTGAGCCTCGCCCTTAGCAACCTGATCGCCGTTGGAGTACATGAGGATGTTACCATCCTGGTTTACGTTGTCACCGAAGTCCAGAGTGCCGTCGAAAGCGGAGATCTCGGAGGTGACAGCGATGGTCTTGCCGTTGATGTGAGACCAAGCGTCGCCCAGAACGGGACGAGTGGAGTCACCGTTAGCCTCAGCGTGCTTGAACTCGAGCAGGGGCTTGTCGTGGTAGGACTCGCCTGCGAAAGCATCCAGTCTGCTGCTGTAAGAGCCGGCAGAGTAGGTCTCGCCCTGACCGCAACGGATGAAGATGGAAAGCTCATCGTTGTTGGAGGACATCAGGGTGATGTAGTCGGTAGCGGTCCAGGTCAGCTCGCCGCCGGCGATCTCGATGGTGTAGTCACCGGTCTCGATAGCAGCCAGAACAGCGTCGGGGAGCTGGATGTGGGTACCGGTAGCGCCGTTGATAACCAGGGCGTTCTCGGTCCAGGAAACCTCACCGGCAGCCATAGCGTCAACGATGTTCATGTGATTCTCATTGCCGGACAGATCCATCCAGCCCTGAGCGTCGAGCTTCTGCTCGCCGTTGGAGTTGTTGTAGCCTACGTACAGAGCAACCAGGCCGTCGTCAACGTACTCCTTAGCCTTAGCAGCGGAGGTGCTGAAGACGAAGCAACCGAGAACCATGGATGCGATCATAGCGACCACAAGCAGTTTCTTCAAAGTGTTCATGTTAGTTTTTCTCCTTTTTTAATTTTTTTCGGACTCTGTCGGTACCGCGCGGTCTTGCCGTCCCCCTTGACGGCGACCACACGGAAACAGACCCCGAAATTAGGGGCATACGCATTGTAGCACAACGTGTCCAACAAATGTCCAACAAAATTGGCGCTTTTTTAAAGAAAAAAATGACTAATTGTTTATTTCTGTGAAAAACATTGAAAACAATGGGATTGAACCTTTTTTGCCGCGCGGAGGGGGAGGCCGTCCGCCCTGCGCATGGGGAGGGTTTCGGTAAAATTGTTTGAAAACTTTTGGAAATCCTATTGTAAATCGGTGGATTTAATGATATAATAGAGAAAATACGGCGAGGGACTCCCGATGGGGGCTGCATAGGCGGAAAGGAGACGGCATGAAAGCAATCTGCGTGGACGGCGACGCGCCCTCTTTGGAATTGGCGGTTTCGGCCTGCGAGGCGCACTCCCTTTTGAACGAGGCGCGCGGCTTTTCCTGCGCCCGGGACGCGCTGGTCTGGCTGGCGGGGGAAACTGTGAATCTGGCGCTCATTGAGATCGACCTGCCCGACGTGGACGGCTTCCTGCTGGCCGCCGAGATCCGCCGGAAGTGCCCTGCGGCGGCGATCATTTTTGTGGCGGACTCCGAGAAGTACGCGATGGAGGCCTTCCGCGTTCACGCATCGGGCTACCTGCTCAAGCCGCTCTACCGTAAACAGCTTGACGACGAGATCGACTACGCCCTGACGGGACGGCCGCCCGACCGACGCAACCGCGTGGAGGTGCGGACGTTCGGGAACTTTGAGCTGCTGGTGGACGGGGTGACGGTCAGCTTCGGCCGCTCCAAGGCCAAGGAGCTGCTGGCGTACCTGGTGGACAAGCAGGGCGGCAGCGTGACCCGCGCGGAGATCTTCGCGGTGCTCTGGGAGAGCGGCGAATATGACCGCGCCATGCAAAAGCAGGTGGACGTCATCATCCGCAGCCTCCGCGATACCCTGGCGCTGTACGGGGTCGGCGAGATCCTGGAGCTGAAGCGGGGGAGCATACGCATTTGTCCCGAGCGCGTGGACTGCGACCTCTACCGCTTCCTGGACGGAGACCCGCGGGCGTTGAATCGGTTCTGCGGAGAGTACATGAGCGCCTACTCCTGGGCGACCTTTACCGAGGCGCATCTGGAGCAGAAGATGTACGGCGGGAAGAAATAGCCTCTGCCGGGCGCCTTTGGCGCGTAATTAAATAAGGATGGTTTCTGCTCGCTTTCGGGCGGATTTCTGTCATAAAACAAAAAACAAGAAAAGGAGCTTTTCCCATGGAACTCACGTTCTGGATCGGCCAGGCCTTCAGCATCCTGGCGGTCATCATTTCCTTCATCTCGTATCAGATGAAGACCAGCCGAGGCATTTTGATCGCCTTGACCCTGGCCACGCTCATGTCCTGCATTGCCTACGCTGTTCTGGGGCGGGACGGAGGCCTCTGGCTGAACGTCGTTTGCATCATCCGAAACATTTGCTACTACTTCAAGGACAAGAGGATCCTGTCCAGTAAGCTCGTCCCGGTGGCGTTAGCCTTGGTCATGGGCGTTATGGGCGCCCTGTCCTGGGAGGCCTACTATTCGGTGTTCTTCGTGGTCGGTCTGGTGCTCAACACCCTGGCCATGGGCTACTTCGGTCCCCAGAACCTGCGTAAGAGCATTCTGCTGACCTCTACCTTGATCTTAATCTACAACATCGGCCCCATCCTGGGCATTCTCTTCACGGGAGAGCTGTTCAGCGGTTCCGCCGAGGCGGTGGCAAAGATCGGCAAGATCTCGGTGGGCGGTGTGATCAATGAGTCGGTGTCCATCGCTTCGTCTGTCATCGGCTTGATCCGCTACCGCAATGCAAAAACAAACGGTTAAAAAATAAACAATCCGTTGATGCATATTTACAACATTTAGGAGGTTACATCTATGAGAAAACTGATCGTCAAAGGAAATGTGATCGATCGTCTGTGCGTCAAAGCAGGAGTGAGCGCTCCCGAGCAGTACGCGGCCGCAGAGCTGGTCAAGTATCTGGATCAGATGGGCATTCCCGCCGGGGAGGGCCTGGCCGTAGAGGTCAAGCTGGACGCGTCGATTGGTCGTGACGGCTACTGCATCGCGGTCTCTGAGGATGGCATCGCCATCTGCGGCGGCAACGGCCGCGGCGTGTTCTACGGCGTGTACGGCTTCCTGGAGAAGTACGCCGGCGCTCGCTTCTTCATGCCCGGTCTGGAAACGCTGGGCGAGGGCGATATCGTTGTGGATGAGGGTTGCGATTTTACCCCCATCTTCGAGTTCCGCCAGTCCGACTGGGTCTGCGGAAACCCTGATGAGGATTGGCGACTCAAGAACCGCGTCAATTACTACGCCAGAGGAAAGGCCGCTCCCGAAAAGGGCGGGCAGATGAAGTACGGCGGCTTCGTACATACCCTGGGCGGCTTTACGAATACGCCCGGGGATCAACAGCCTTGCCTTTCCGACCCCGAGAACCTGAAAAAGACCATCGCCGCCGTCCGCGGTATTTTGGAGCAGGATCCCGAGGTCACCATCGTGTCCGTCTCCCAAAACGACAACGTCAACTACTGTAAGTGCGAAAAGTGCGCCGCTGTGGACGCTGAGGAGGGAAGCCATGCGGGCACCCTGATCCGCTTCGTCAACGCGGTTGCCGCCGATATCGCCGAGGACTACCCCGACGTGGTCATCGACACCCTGGCGTACCAGTACACCCGTCCCGTCCCCAAGATCACCAAGCCCCTGCCCAACGTATGCATCCGCCTCTGCTCCATCGAGTGCTGCTTCAGCCATCCGCTGGACGATGGGAGCTGTCCGGAGAATCAGAAGTTCCACCACGATATCGTGGAGTGGAGCAAGATCTGCGACCGCATCTACATCTGGGACTACGTGACCGACTTCAGCTACTACATCCCCACCTTCCCCAATTTCAGCGTTCTCCGTCAGAATATGCGCTTCTTCGCCGAGCACGGCGTCAGAGGCATGTATCCCGAGGGCAACTACAATTCTCCTCAGTCGGGCGAGTTCGGCGAGCTTCGCTGCTACCTGCTGGCCAAGCTCATGTGGGATCCCATGATGAGCACCACCGAGTACTACCGCCACATGGACGAGTTCCTGGCCGCTTACTACGGCGAGGGCTGGCGCTACATCCGCGCCTACATCGACTTCACCTGCGCCGAGGCCGCGGGCGCTCATATGAGCATTTGGGCAAATCCCTTCCATATCATCCCTCGGGACAAGTACGAGGCTATGGAGGAGACCATCGACGCCTGGTGGGATAAGGCCGAGGCTATGGCGGGCGACCGCTTGGAGGCCGTCAAGCGCTCCCGCATCCAGTGGCGCTACATCCGCCTGATGCTCCACCCCGACTCCGAGGAGGGCAAGGCACTGCGCGCCGACGTGGAGAAGGACGGCATCCGTTGGAACGAATGGCACAACCTGCCCGAGGACGTGGATTATTCCAAGTCCCCCGATAAGTGGTTCGATAAGTAAATCGAGAGAGGAGATCACACCATGAAAAAGGCTCTGATATTTCAAGGCGGCTGGGACGGACACGAGCCCCAGCTTACCTCCAAGCGCTTTGCCTCCATGCTGGAGAAGAACGGCTTCGCCGTTGAGATCTACGACAATCACGAGTGCTTTGCTGACCTGGAGAGGCTCTTGACCTATGACCTCATCGTCGCCTGCTGGACTATGGGCTCCATGGAGTGGCAGTATTCCCACAACATCTCCGAGGCCGTAGCCCGCGGCGTCGGTCTGGCCGGCTGTCACGGCGGTATGTGCGACGCCTTCCGTATGGATACCGAATGGCAGTTTATGACGGGCGGCCAGTGGGTCAGCCATCCCGGCGGCGACGGCGTGGAGTACACCGTCAACGTCCGCCGCGGCTCTTCTCCCATCGTGGAGGGGCTGGAGGATTTCCCTGTGAAGAGCGAGCATTACTACCTCCACGTCGACCCCGCTGTGGAAGTGCTGGCCACTACCCGCTTCCCGCTTGTCAACTACTACCACGCCTCCAATAAGCCCGTCGATATGCCCGTTGCCTGGACCAAGTACTGGGGCATCGGCCGCGTCTTCTACAACTCCCTGGGGCATCACGACGACGTATTCGACAACTCTCCCAACGCCGCTATCCTCATGGAGCGCGGTATGCTTTGGGCGGCAGGCGGTAAGGAGTACAACGAAAAGAACGGCATTACAGTCGACCGCTACCTCAACAACGCAAAAATGTACTGATACATGAATAAACGGAGGAACTCTGCCATGACAAGAATCGGTTTCGTCGGTGTCGGCGCCATTTCCGGCATCTACCTGGAGAATATCACCAATCGCTTCAAGGATATTGAGATCATCGGTGTCTGTGACCTCATCCGCGAGCGCGCGGAGAATGCTGTCAAGAAGTACAACATCCCCAAGCTGTACAACGATATGTACGAGCTGTTCGCCGACCCCGACGTGGACATCGTGCTGAATATCACCCGTCCCTACGAGCACTATGAGGTTACCAAGGCCGCTCTGTTGGCCGGTAAGCCCGTCTACTCCGAAAAGCCCCTGGGCGCAACCTGGGAGGAGGGCTTGGAGCTGGTCAAGCTGGCGGAGGAGCGGGGCTTGTGGATCGCGGGCGCGCCCGATACCTACATGGGCGCCGGTATTCAGACCTGCCGTAAGCTCACTGACGAGGGCGCCATCGGCGACGTGGTGGGCGCGACCGCCTTCATGACCTGCCACGGCCATGAATCCTGGCATCCCGATCCCGAATTCTACTACAAGTTCGGCGGCGGCCCCATGCTGGATATGGGTCCCTACTACGTGACCGCGCTGGTCAACCTGATGGGCGGTGTCAAGCGGGTCGGTGGCATGATCTCCACACCCTTCGCCACCAGAACCTGTACCTGCCCTCAGCATGACGGTGAGGTCATCACCGTGGACGTACCCACCTCTTACTACGGGGTCATGGAGTTTGAGTCGGGCGCCGTGGCGTCCATCCTGACCTCCTTCGATATCTACGGCGCAAAACTGCCCATTATCGAAATTTACGGCTCCAAGGGCACCCTCCGCGTGCCCGATCCCAACTGCTTCGGCGGCCCCGTGGTTCTGCACACCCCCGAGCAGGGTGACGTGGAGATCCCGCTGACCTTTGATTATCCCGAGAACTCCCGCGCGCTGGGTCTGGCCGAGATGGCCTCCGCGCTGAAGGCCGGCCGCCGTCCCCGCGCCTCCTACAAGCAGACCCTCCACGTGCTGGAGGTGCTCACCGGCTTTGAGCGCGCCGCCAAGAGCGGCGGTTATCTGGAGCTGACCACCGCCTACGAGCGCGAAGCGCCCATGGCCTGCGGTCTGCCTCACGGCGTATTGGATTGATTGGATCCTGCTTTTTAGCGGTTCGCCTTTGGCGAGCCGTATTTTTACGCTCGGCGTTACTTGCTGTGCGAAAAAATAATATTGCAAAATCGAATTGTGGCGAATGGATAAATAATTTTGTAAAATTTGTACAAGATGCGGATTTACAAATTTGGGTTCCCATGGTGTAATATCAACATGGTAATTCAAAAAAAGGTGAATTGCCGGAAATTTTCATCATAGTAGGACAATAACTATGAAAAAGATGATCTCGCTGATCGCAGCATTTGCCATGTTGCTTTCTTGCGTAACGACCCTTTGCTTCTCCGCATCTGCCGCCAAGAAGGAGGACATCGTCCGCGACGGTCTCGTCGCTTGGTATGACGGCTCCAACAACGCGAACGGTGCGCAGGACTATGAGGCTACTGTCTGGAAGGATCTGTCCGGTAACGGCAACCATCTGGACGTAAAGACCGGCGAAAAGAACTACTGGCTGCAGAACGCGTACTATATCGATGCGACCTCGCACTATTTTCCCCAGAACGTTCTGGACACGATCAACGGCGAGGCCTACACCATCGAGTTTGCGTTCGGTGATCTGACCTACACCGGTACGAACTATCCTTCCTTTGCCAGATCGGATAACGACAACTTCTCTCTGTTCGTTCGTCAGTCCGACGATTATCTGGAGTTCAAGTACTACAACCGCGCAGATGACAGACCCAAGGCTGAAAACGGCGGCTCGCTGAGCAACGATGCTACGCTGGCCGTTGTGTTCCATGACGTCGGTGAGGATGGCCGCCATAAGATCGAGCTGTTCGTAAACGGCGTTCTGCAGGCCGCCGGCTCTGCCGCTTATTCGAACATGGCGGATACCCTGTACTTCGGCGACGGTAACGAGGAGCGTTCTTGGAGCGGTGAGGTTCACGCGCTTCGCGTCTATGAAAGAGCGCTGGATGCCGACGAGCTGGCTGCAAATGCGTACGCTGACGAGCAGAACTACCGCCTCGGCAACACCTTCACACCCGAGGAAGAATACGAGGAGGAGGGCAATGAGCAGGAGACCGAGGAAGTGGTCGTTGAGTACACCAACAATCTGATCCCCTTTACCAGACACGCTGACGTGCTCTCCTGGCATAGCTGCTTCGGCGA
This sequence comes from Eubacteriales bacterium, assembly GCA_045633025.1. Classification (GTDB taxonomy): domain Bacteria; phylum Bacillota; class Clostridia; order Oscillospirales; family CAG-272; genus CAMEON01. The sequence continues at coordinate 21,732 of JAZQXS010000123.1, forward strand.
TATCATTTACCCCTATATTGACGAGTGGGAGGGCGCTCGCTTCAAGGTTATGGATCCCACGGCCGATGACCTCCGCGACACCTACCACCCCGGTGATACCGGCTACCCCAATATCGACGTCAACTACGAGAAGTTCACCCGTATGAACGATCTGGAAGTGCTTACCGGCGAGGATGTGGGCTGGGTCGTCCTTCGCTTGAGCGTAAAGGGCAATTTGACCGACCTGCACATGTGGGAGTTCTCCGGCGAGAGCCACTCCCTCAATGATACAACCTACAATACCGGTTCTTGGTTCGAGGAGGTCAAAAAGACCGAGGAAGAGCAGTTCCTCATCTATGACCTGGATGGCGGCTGGTTCGGTCAGATCAACGGCTTCCTGCTGTCTCCCGTAGGCTATGACGAGAACACCGAGATCTTCCTGCACGATATGGCCTTCTTCAAGACCGCCGAGGAGGCTTTTGCCTACGCTGGCGAGGAGTACGTCCAGGAGACTGAGCCCGAGGAGACCGAGCCCGAGGCAACCGAGCCCGAGCAGACCGAGGCTCAGGGTACTGAGGCTCAGGTCACCGAGGCGCAGGGTACCGAGGCAAAGGGCACCGACGCTGTCGAGGATGAGGGCTGCGGCTCCGTCGTTGGCTTTGGCGCTGCCGCTGTTCTGGCTGCCGCTGCTGCCGCTGTCGTTCTGAAGAAGAAGGACTGATCCTCTTATAAAGTCTGAATCCCTTGTGCGGGCGGGGAGGTTGAACTTCCGGTGAAGCCTCCCCACCCGGATGCCAAATCGTACGGATCGGTATGGCCGTTCGGCGGCCGTCGGTTCGCTTTACTTGACAGCTACGAAAAAAACAGAAATGACTTGGTGTTTCCTCTTGGAAAAAACGAGTCATTTCTTCTTTTTTTCTTGAAAAGATATTGCAATATTTCCATAATTGTGGTATAATAGAAAGCGTAAATCTTTACATGGAGGATGTATAATTATGCCTAAGACCAACATTGTGGATTGGGAAACCATTACCAACTTTGTCATCGATTCTTTCGTGGGATACGGTATTCCCCGCGAGGATGCCGAGATCTGCGCCGACGTACTGCTGGAGTCGGATAAGCGCGGTATCGAGTCCCATGGCTGCAACCGCTTCAAGCCTGTCTACCTGGACAGAATCAAGGCGGGTATTCAGAACCCCATCACGAATTTTGAGATCATCAAGGAGACCGAGACTACCGCGGTCGTGGACGGTCACGACGGAATGGGTCAGGTCATTGGCTACAAGGCTATGAGCATGGCCATCGAGAAGGCGAAGAAGTACGGCATGGGTATGGTGGTCGTCCGTAACTCCTGCCACTACGGTATCGCCGGTTACTATACGTCTATGGCAACCAAGGCGGGGTGCATCGGTCTGACCGGTACCAACGCCCGTCCTACCGTGGCACCTACCTTCGGCGTTGAGGGCGCTTTCGGTACCAACCCCTTGACTCTGGGCGTTCCCACCGACGAGGAGTTCGATTTCAACTTTGATGCCGCATCCTCTACCTACCAGAACGGTAAGCTGGAGTACTACGCGCGTATCGGCAAGGATGCTCCCAAGGGCGCCTTGGTCAACCTGGAGGGCGAGGCCTACGAAGGCAGCTCCGCCGAGGCTTTGAAGGCCATGGCGCGCGGCGAAGCGGCTCTGTGCACCTTGGGCGGCCCCGGCGAGGAGGGTTGCGGCTATAAGGGCTATGGCTTTGCCATGTTCGTTGAGCTTCTTTCCGCCGTTTTGCAGAACGGCCACTACGGCCAGTACCTGACCGGTAAGGACGAGAACGGCAACAAGCGTCCCTTCGGCCTCGGTCACTTCTTCATTGCCATCGATACCGAGCACTTCCTGGGCGAGGATGCCTGCCGCAAGAACGCCGGCGACATCATCCGTGAGGTTCGCTCCGTCAAGCGCGCTCCCGGCGCCGAGCGCATCTACACCGCCGGTGAGAAGGAGCACGAGATCCGCCTGGCGCGCCACGCCGGCGTTCCGATCAACGAGTCGGTTCAGAAGGAGTTCATCGCTGTCCGCGACGAGCTGGGTCTGAACTACAAGTTCCCCTTCGAGGACTAATTGAACTTTGGGAGCCGCCGTATACGGCAACTCCCTTTTAAAACAAGAACTCAAATTACGGAAAGGAATTGATCAATCATGAATATTCGTGAAGAATCCCTCATGAAGCATTATGAGTGGAGCGGCAAGATCGAGGTCGTTTCCCGCGTTCCCGTTGAGAACCGTCAGGATCTATCCCTCGCCTATACGCCCGGTGTGGCCGAGCCCTGCCTGGAGATCCAGAAGGACGTCAACAAGTCCTATGAGCTGACCCGCCGCAAGAACCTGGTGGCCGTTATCACCGACGGTACCGCCGTTCTGGGTCTGGGTGACATCGGCCCCGAGGCCGGTATGCCCGTTATGGAGGGTAAGTGCGTTCTGTTCAAGGAGTTTGCCGACGTGGATGCGTTCCCCCTCTGCATTCGCTCCAAGGACGTGGATACCATCGTCAACACCATTACCCTGCTGGCCGGTAGCTTCGGCGGCATCAACCTGGAGGACATCTCCGCCCCGCGTTGCTTCGAGATTGAGCGTAGACTCAAGGAGACCTGCGACATCCCCGTGTTCCACGACGACCAGCACGGTACGGCCATTGTTGTGGCATCGGCGCTGATCAACGCGCTCAAGGTGGTTGGAAAGAAGATCGACGAGGTTCGCGTAGTTATCAACGGCGCGGGCGCGGCGGGATGCGCCATTGGCAATCATTTGCTTAACATAGGCGTGAAGCACCTCATCATGGTAGACCGATTTGGCATTCTGAGCCGCGACGATACCACCTTGAACGCCGCCCACGCGGAAATGGCGGCAAAGACCAACGAGGATTGCTTGCACGGTACGCTTGCGGATGCTATGA
>JAZQXS010000124.1:0-10813 GCA_045633025.1 Eubacteriales bacterium
ATTGCCGTCATCGTAGTTATGGCTGTTATTTCAAGCATCAAGCACTTCAAGGGCGAGGGCGGTTGCTGTGGCGGTGGTAGCTACAAGCCGAAACGCAAGAAGCTCTCGGGCATAAAATACACGAAAAAATTCAAGGTCGGCGGTATGCACTGCGAGCATTGCAAGAATAGGGTTGAAGAAGCCGTGAACGACATCAAGGGCGTCGCAGGCAGAGTCGATCTCAAAAAAGGAGAGCTGACCGTGTCCTATGCCGAGGACGTTGACGATGACGTGATCAGAAAGAAAATAGAAAGAGCGGGATACACCTTTACCGTGTAAATGTGTATGTTCTACAAGAGGAAAGCGAATGAACACGATAAAAACACAGGATATTATCGAGCACCTGTATAACGATGACACAGGCGATGCCAAAGCTACTATATACCGCCTGTTTCCCGGCGTTGAGGTCGCATACATATCCGCGCATACAAGCTTTTTTGATTTTACGGAGATTGAACAGCGGGTACTGAACAACTATATCGGATTTCACTACTGTATGGAAGGAAGAATTGAGCAGGAGGTGGACAACGAATTGTTCTATCTTATGCCGGGCGATCTGTCTGTTGTGATTCGAGAGAAGCAAATCAAAAAATTCAATATTCCGCTGAAGCATTATCACGGTATCAGCATTGGAATCGACACGGAAAAAGCTCCGAAAAAATTCTCGGAATTTTTAAGTGATCCCAAGTTATCTCCCGAAGTCATTGCAAAACGGTTATGCGGAGAACATCATTCTGTAATACTGCGCTCGGTAGAACCATTAAAGCACATCTTCACGGAAAGCTATGAAATGAGCGAAGAAAATCGCATTACTTACTTGAAAATCAAGGTGATGGAGCTTTTGTTTCAGCTCAGCATCGTGGACGTTTCGTCCTCCTTGTATGAAAGCGTGACCGTTCAGCGATCTCAGGCAGAATGTGTCAAGCGGATCGCAAGTTATATTGCGGAGAATATGAATGACAAATTATCCGTGAAAGAACTGACCGTCCGCTTCGGGGTCTCAGACACGTATTTGCAAAAAACCTTCCACGCGGTGTACGGGATGCCCGTTGCATCCTTCATTCGCGCACAGAAGATGCAGAAAGCCGCGCAGATTCTGATCCACACGGAAAGAAGCGTGGACGAGATCGCAGAAGAATTCGGTTACCTCAATGAAAGTAAATTTTCTGCCGTATTCAAAAAGATCATGGGCGATACGCCGAGCGTTTATCGAAGCGATCATTCCAAAATAAAAATTTTATAATTACGCCGAGCAAGGCACTCCAAGTTCTGTTTTGGAGTGCCTTGTTTTCTTTTGGAGCATCCGGAAATGAAATGGAGCAGTCGTTTTGCTTCGGGCTGATACTGTTCTGTTTTGGATTGAAAACAAAATGATTTGGGAATGGAAACGAACGCGGATATATGATAAAATATACACACTTCATGGAAGGAGGCGGAAAATATGTCAGAAGAAATGATCATCCGTCACTGCGCTCCTACTCTTGCCGGAATAAAAACAGGAAACATTTTTTGCTGTGATTATAATACAAAAGAAGAATTGTGGGTATTTCTGCGCGGTTTGAATCAGAAGCTCGTCAAAAAAGGGCTTCGTGTGCTTCCTCTGCGGTTTGAAAACGGTCGTGCTATGATCTATGTTTTCCGACCGAACAGATTGAAAAAAGATCTCGCTCACGGAACGGCAACCAGATTGCTCAACGAAAGAAATTACACGACGCACTCAACCGATCGCTGTGTTTTGGAATTGATGGCACAACTGAAACGGAATGCGGAATTTCCTCACGAGATCGGTTTGTTCCTTGGTTATCCGCCTGAAGATGTAGACGGCTTTATTGAGAATGGTGCAGCCAACAGCAAGTATACAGGCTTATGGAAAGTATATGGAAATGTGGATGCGGCAATTAAGATGTTTGCAAAATACAAAAAATGCACGGATGTTTACTCGACGCATTACGCAAAAGGCAGATCCATTGAACGGCTCACGGTAGCCGAAACAAGACAGTAAGGGGTGGTTCATATAAGAAAACATTTATCTACTATCATACTGGGAAGCCTGCTGCTTATCACATCGGTGATCTCTTTGTTTATCGGAGTTCTTGATCTGAATATCGGTGCTCTGCTCTCGGGGGATAGCGAGGATTTGCAGATATTTCTGCTGTCAAGAGTACCGCGTTTGCTTGCCATACTCTGCACAGGCATCGGTATGAGCGTTGCGGGACTGATCATGCAGCAGCTTTGCATGAATAAGTTTGTCTCCCCCACGACGGGAGCGACCATTCAGTCGGCGCAGTTTGGAATAGCGCTTGCGATGGTGTTTCTCCCAACGATGGGACTCTTTACAAGAACGATATTTGCCTTTATCTTTGCCATCGCCGGAACGCTTCTCTTTGTGTTCTTTGTTCAGAGGATCAAGGTCAAGGATACCGTTCTTGTACCTCTCATCGGTATTATGTTCGGTAACATCATCGGCGGCGTTACCAACTTCATCGCTTGGCAGTTTGAGATCAACCAACAGCTCTCCACTTATTTCTCGGGTTCATTCGCTTTGATTATCAAGGGCAAGTACGAGCTTGTGTGGCTGGTCGTTCCGCTTGTCATTCTTGCCTTTATTTACGCAAACCATTTCAATATTGTCGGTATGGGGCAGGACTTTTCTAAAAATCTCGGTGTGAATTACAATTTCATTTTAATTCTCGGACTTTCCATTGCTTCGGTCATTACCGCAAGCATCATTGTTATTGTCGGTCAGATCTCCTACATCGGACTGATCGTTCCCAACCTCGTAGCCATATTCAAGGGCGATAAGATACGCGGAACGCTGATCGATACGGCTTTGTTTGGCGGCTTGTTCGTTCTTGTGTGCGATATTATTGCAAGAACGGTGATTATGCCCTTTGAAATTCCTATTGAAATGGTTGTCGGTATCATCGGAAGTCTTGTGTTCATTGCTATGCTGTTTTACAAGCTGAAGCACGGTAAGAAGGCAGTACGTTTCGGCAAAAGAAAGAAGGTGGAAGTGAATGAGTAATTCAGCTGCACTTCAAAAGCTGGACAGACACCGTAAGAACATGATAAAGATCGTCATTCTTGCCGTGATTACACTGGCTTCCGTTATCGGATGTCTGCTGATTAACGCACATTTTGACCGTCCGAAGCTGTTTTTATACATTTTGGGACTTCGTCTGCCGACACTGCTTTGTATGGTGATCGCATCGCTCTCCATCGGCGTGGCAACTCTCATATTCCAATCTATCGTCAATAACCGCATCGTCACGCCGGCATTGCTCGGAATGAACTCGATATACAGCTTCCTCCACACGGTTGCAGTATTCATTTTTGGAACGGGGAGTATTCTGTTTGTCAATCAGAATGTTTCGTTTGCCGTTGACCTTGTGCTGATGGGGACGGTTGCAACCTTTGTTTACTGGTATCTGTTCAAGAAAACGGGACACAACATTCTCTACATTATGCTGATCGGTACGGTGCTGTCCTCATTCTTCGGCAGTATGCAATCGGCAATGATTCGCGTGATGGATCCCAATGAATATGACGCGCTCCTCTCGACCTTGGTTGCGGATTTCAACAACGTAAACGGAGAGATCATTGTTTTCTCGGTTGTCGCCCTTGCTTTGCTTGCCTTTGTACTTCGCAAGGAGCTAAAGCTGCTTGACGTTATCACTTTGGGCTGTGATCAGGCGATCAACCTCGGCGTGGATTATGACAGAACCATTCGCAAGCTGCTCTTTGGCGTTGTGCTTTGTATGGCGGTAGCGACAGCAACGGTCGGCCCCGTTTCCTTCCTCGGACTTATCGTTGCAAACCTTTCAAGACAGATACTAAAAACCTACAAGCATTCGCACTTAATTATCGGTGCATCCCTGATGGGAATGATCGCTTTGATCGGAGGACAGCTTATATCCCAGCACATCTTCCACTTTACCGTTCCTGTCAGTACCTTCGTTACCATTGCGGGAGGAATCTATTTCCTCTACCTCTTACTACGAAAGAAAGGAGCATAGGCGCGATATGAAATATGAGAGAAAAGAAAATGCGCCTAATCGCGCCCCGAATTTTGCCGCAAGCGGCAAAATTCCCAAAGAAAGGAGAAAACCGAAATGAGTTCAAATATGAATATCGTCGATCTGGTTAAAAGCTACGGCACGAAAACCGTTGTCGATGAAGTCAGCTTTGAAGTGCCGAAAGGCAAGGTGCTGTCCTTGATCGGCCCCAACGGTGCGGGAAAATCCACCGTTATGGGCATGATCTCACGATTGATCGCCAAAGACACGGGCGTGATCGACTTTGAAGGTCAGGACCTATCCAAGTGGAAAAGTAAGGAACTGGCGAAGCACCTCTCCATTCTCACACAGCACAACAACATACAGATGAAGCTGACGGTGCGTGAGCTTGTGGCGTTCGGACGTTTCCCTTATTCGGGAAGCAGACTTACTCCCGAGGATACCGCCATGGTCGATAAAGCGATCAGCTATATGGAACTTGAAGAATTTGAGGACAGATACATCGACGAATTATCGGGTGGTCAGCGGCAAAGAGCGTACATCGCAATGGTTATCGCGCAGGACACGGACTACGTTCTGCTCGATGAGCCGACAAACAACCTTGATATTTATCACGCATCCAATCTGATGCGAATCGTCCGCAGACTTTGCGACGAGCTTGGAAAGACCGTGATATTGGTTCTTCACGAGATCAATTATGCGGCGTTCTACTCCGATTACATTTGCGCTTTCGTTGACGGAAAGATTGCAAAATTCGGAACGGTCAATGAGGTCATGAACAAAGAAAACCTCAAAGATATCTACAATGTGGACTTTGAAATCATTCACATCCACGACAAACCTCTCTCTGTTTATTATTGAAAGATAATAATAAAACCAAAAAATCATTTTCAAAGGAGAACAAACACAATGAAAAAAATCTTATCCCTTATGCTTGCAGCAGTAATGCTGTTGTCTATGCTCGCCTTCACCGGCTGCGGAAGTGAACCTGAAACACAGGATCCCGAAACCGTAACCATCAAGGCACTCAACGCCAACAAAGAGCTTACCGACATTGAAGTTCCTTACAATCCCGAAAGAATTGCAGTTCTCGATATGCCTGCGCTTGACATCCTTGACTCCCTCGGTCTCGGTGACAGAATCGTAGGCAGCGCAAAGGTTACCATCGAATATCTGACCGATTACAATCCCGATGATTCAAACGGTAAGATCGCAAACCTCGGTTCTGTTAAGACTGCCGATATGGAGCAGGTTGCCGCTTGCGCTCCCGATGTTATCTTCATCGGCGGACGTCTCAGCAGTATGTATGCGGAGCTTGAAAAGATCGCTCCCGTTGTTTACCTTGCTGTTGATTATGAAAAGGGTGTAGTAGAGAGCACAAAGGCAAATGCAATGGCAATCGCAACCATGTTTGGCAAGACCGCAGAGGTAGATGCAAAGTTCAACGGCTTCCAGACCAGAATTGATGCGCTTAAGAATATTTTGAGCGGTAAGAATGTGCTCCTCTGTATGTATAACAACAACGCTCTCAGCGTTATGGCAACCGATAGCCAGCTTAACTTTATGGTGAATGAGCTTGGCGGCATTGACAAGGGCGCAGGTGTTGTCCTCGAAGAAAAGCCCGCACACGGCACCGATGCAGGTTGGGAGACCATTGTCAGCATCGCCCCAGAGTATATGTTCGTTCTTGACAGAAGCACAGCAACCGGTGCGGCAGATGAGGGCGTTCTCGGTGCAAGAGAGGTTATTGAGAACGATCTCGTAAAGGAAATGCAGTGCTACAAGGACGGTAAGATCGTTTACTTCATTCAGCACGCAAACGTTTGGTACACCTCAACCGGCGGCGTACAGGCACTTGATACCATGATCGCTGACCTTGAAGTAGCTCTGATCAAATAATTAAACTACGGTGGCAGGCGGGATCGTGACGATTTCGCCTGCTTTTCCCCAAAATGGAGGTAGGCGTGAAAATAGTACTACCTATATCTTTTAAATTTACTTTTCACGTCCGCAATTTGCACTACCGTGCAAATTGCCAAAGAAAGGATAGAAAATGATAAAACACTTATGTCCCTGTTGCGGTCGCCATTGCTATCTTGACGAGGTACAATGCGAAAGAGGAGCAGAATATAAAGAAACGGGTGTCATTCCGCCTCGTAAGCCTCGCCCCGACGAAAATGGCGAGAGAAAAAAGCCGTCAGAGAAGAAAATGCAATACTTGGCACTCGACCGTGATGGCAGACTGCTGTGGAATCTTCGGGAAATGGGCGATACGATCCGCGCACTTGAAGAAGCGGGAGAGGGCGATCTGCTTTCCTCTCTGCGAGATGAGGACAGAGCCGATTTACTAATGCTTCTCGAAAAATTGAAGCACGGTTGGCTTCACAAGAATAAATAAAGGGCGGTTTTTATGTGGCTGATAGCGGCAATATCATCGGCGGTATTTGCGGGACTCACCGCCATTCTCGCCAAATGCGGAATACACAAAACAAGCTCAGGGGATTGCCAATCGCTGATGTTCGGGGAACGCGTAACCAGCAAAAACGGCGCGACATACCACTATTACAAGTGTTCCAGCGCCAAAAAGAATAAGGGCTGCCATTGCAAGCCCGTTAAGAAAAAGCGGATCGAGGATGCGGTCATCGACGAGGTCAGAAACGTACTGCATGACGATGTGTTCATCGGGGACGTGATCCACAAGTATTTGGAGTATCAGAAAGAGGAGAACACGGTCATCCCGTACCTCGAAAAGAGCATCGCGGACACGCAACGCTCCATCGACAATTTAATTGCGGCCATCGAGCAGGGAATCATCACGCCTTCCACCAAGCAGAGGCTTGAGACGTTAGAGATGAACAAGTGTGAGCTGGAAGATAAGATCTTGATTGAAAAAATGAAGCGGCCTCTGCGAACCGAGGACGAGCTTTGGGCTTGGTTCCGCTATATGCGAAACTTTGATCTGACTCGCCTCGAGGAACGCAGACAGCTTATCGATGTTTTCGTCAACACGATTTTCCTGTACAGCGATCGCTTTTTGCTGACTCTGAATTTCGGATATGGCTCGAAAACCGTGCTTTTTGCGGATATTTTGGGTTCGGATAAAGTTGCATGCGGGCGACCAAAATCGCGGTTTTGACCGCATAAAAAGCCGCAAAGTAGGATTACTTTGCGGCTTTGTCATTACATCAAGAAAGGATTATATAATGACTATTTTAAGACAAGGCAAAGTAAAAAGCATTTTGGATGGATCCATAAATAGCGCCCTGACTGCTGTTGAAACCTATAATCGTCCTCGCACTATGTTTAGAATTGAAAATTATATAGTCCTTATGATTATTGCTTGGACAAAATTATTTCATGCCTTCTTTCAAAGCGAAATTGGCGAAAAGTATTTTTAGGGAATCTCTAAATATTCTTCGCACAACGAAACAGCGAAATCTTTTCCGCCCGAGCTTTGCTCGGATATCATTACAAAAATTCTTCGCAAAGGATGAACTCTGCGAAGAATTTTTGTTGCGCGCCGCATGGCGCGTACTGACAGAAAAATCTTCTCGCTGTTCGCCGCGCACAGAATATGTAGAGATCCCCTTTAGAGGTTCCCTTATGCTTTTTTGAACAGTCGAACGGGCCCCAGCAGTCCCGAGGGGGGGATTGCAAGGCGGCTGGAGAAGCGGTCGCGGACCTTGCCTACCAACGTGTTGGCAACCTCCACTGTAACGGTGTTCTCCCCGTCGGTCAAAAGGTCTGCCACGGAATAGGCATAAGGCTCCGTGATGCGGATGCCTGCATCCCGTCCGTTGACCCATACGCGGGCGGTCTGGCCCACCCGCCCTAAATCCAACGTTGCGCCACCGCGAGCCTCCTCGGCAGAGATCGTGAAGGTATAGCGCATTTTTCCCGAGAAGTGGGGTAGCTCGTCGGGGGCGGTGATGCTGGCCAGCTTACGAACTGTTTTGTAGGGAGCGTATGCAGTCAGATCCTCTGAATAAGCCACCTCGATCGCATAGGTAGGAGACAGGGTGCGAATCTCGGTCAACACGGGACGCACGGGCAGCTTGTCCGAGGCCTCGTCACCGAACACGAATATCTCGGACTGCCCGGGTAAAAGCTCCAGAGTCACGCGTCCGTCGGCCGTCATATCTCGGCACAGGCTATCCTCGATGATGCGGAGACGGGCGAAAACGCCCCTCTCCGAGAGAGTAACCGTGGCGCGGACGGGGAGAGGAGATTCGTTGAAGAACATGTAAACGTCTGTGCCATCCCGTCTGACATGGTAGTGTCGGAGCAGAGGACAGTCGCCCTCCACGGTGATGTCCGAAAGTCCCAGCTCTCGGATGCGGTCAGACAGGTCGGCAACCTGTACCACCTCGCCGCAGAGACCCGCAGGACGGTTATCGCAGAGGAGAACAGGAACGCCGGCCGCATCCAGTTCATCCAGGGTCCGAGCCAGCTCCGCAGGCAGGAGAGGGGCATACGGCACGACCAACGCGCCGTATACTTCCCCGTTGACCACCAGCTTTCCCTCTGCGACAGTTGCCGTTTCCAGCGTGTCCAGGCAGATGATATCGTAGCATAGATGCTGATCCAGCAGAGCCTTGGCCGGCACTTGAGTAAGCATGGCGTCGCCGCGTCGGTTCATCCACTCGCCCTCGGCGTGGTAGAGGATGGCGCAGGAGGTAATATGCTTGCCGCCGTAGAGCAAATGGGACACCTTGTTGGTGTAGCTCATCAAATGGGTAAATCCGTCGAACTGAGGATCGTGCCCCTCGGCGCCGAAATGTGGCGGGCAATCGCAATCGGGGTAATCGGGGGAGAAGGCGTGGGGGACAAAGTGGTTAATGCCGCGAACCAGCAGGAAATCGGATAGCCACTTCATCATGGCACAGCCCTCGGCCCAGCCGTAGGCACCAAACTCCTCGCACATGGCGCGCCCCTTCATGTGCGGGTATTGATGGGACATGGAGGCCGCCAGCTGGGCCAGAACGTAGTGGAAGAAGGCGGGGTCGGCCATCCCGCCCGACGCGTCGCAATCATGCATATAGTGGGCCATGCCGGGCTTGACTTGGTGGAGAACAACATCGATACCGCTCATGTCCTGTCCCTCCAGGGAGCGGAAATAGTGGCCGCCGCTTCGCCCCAGTCGTCCGTGGGCGTTCATGTCCTCGATGATGTGTCCAATATACATAACCCCGTGGTCACGGCACCAGTCGCCGATTTGGCGGCTGAAGCATCTGCGCCACAGGCGGGTGACAGCATTCATGTAGGCCAGTCGAGTCTTGGGCGCGTGGTCGCTGTAATACCACAGCTCTCCCAGGTAGAGCCTGGCATCCTCCCCCATCTCGGCGGTCATGAGGCGTAGCACCTCATCATTATAGGGATAAGCCATACCCGCATCGCCCACCCGATTCTCATACATACCGAAGTCCGTCCGCCACGGGCCGGCAAGGGGATTTCCGAGGCAGGGCTCGTCCGAGAAGAAGCCCACCAGGGTGTTTCCGAAATACTCAGCGTAATGCGCGTAGTGGGGCTCGTAGACCGCCTCAATGAGGACGTGGACGGAATCCTCGCGGAGCATATCCATGTAGTCTTGGTTGGTGGTGTATCGGTAGCTTCTCATGATGAAGAAGATACGCCAGCAGCCTTCGGGAACGTCCCAGTATAGGTAGCCGTCACGGACATGTGCCGTCAAGTCCACGGGGGCAGGGGCAATGTCCTCGTCGTTGCCTGTGCGGGGGTAGGCAAAGACACCCTCCAGCGTGTCCCCGTCGGTCGGCATATCCATCAGGAAGGCCGCATCCGCCAGGGGTCCCATCACGTCCAAGTGACGCTCCACAACGGACATTCGTCTGTGCTGAGGATATTTGGCGGCCACCAGGCCGTTTGCATAGCCCGTGGGAAAATGCTTGTCATCCAGAACCCACACCTTCATGTCCCGCTTCCGGCATTCGGACAGGATCACATCCATATCCGCCCACCAGTCCGGGCCACCAAAGTCGGGGTGGGGACGGGACTCCACGCAGAGGGCGCGGCAACCGCTCTCATAAATGCGCTGAACCTGAGTGGGAATGCGATCGCGGTGGGTACCGTGTTGCCAGTAGAAGGGGAGCAGGTAGTTGGCTTCACTGTGCATCAGCACGTCGTTCAAACGGGTATTTTTCATGGACGTCTCCTTTTCGTGGTGTTATGATCCTTCCCATTATATCATACCCCGAAGAAATTGTCAATTTATTTCAAAAAAAATGCCAAGGCTCTTGCTGATATTGCCTTTTACTTCTTAAGGGAACCTCTAAAGGGAACCTCTGAAAATTCCCTATCTATTGCAATAACCAACAAAATATGATATATATGATATAATAGAGACAGAACAAGGAAGATGGTTCGAGCATGAAACAATTTTCCCTATTTGCCGAAGAAAACAGATTTGAAACATTGAGTGAGCTCGGAGACTGCCTTGAGCGGCTGAAGATCATCGACTGGGAGAGCTTTCGGCCTACCATCGTGCTTGCACTGATTCGGGATAGAAAAAGCAATGCGGGCAGACCTCCGTATGATTGTATTTTGCTGTTCAAAACCATTGTACTGCAACGAGCAAGACGAAGCCGCATACGCCGACAGTGCCTACGTTGGCAAGAAAATGCCCAAGCACGTCCGCAATGAGGTTTGTGAGAAAGGCTACCGTAACAAGCCTTTGACCGAGGAGCAGAAAGAGAATAACCGTCGTAAATCCCAAATTCGTTGTCGTATCGAACACGTATTCG
>JAZQXS010000125.1:0-5079 GCA_045633025.1 Eubacteriales bacterium
CGGTAGGTAAACCAATCCGCCTCACAGCCATCGCCGGGGGAGGCGAACCAGGCGTGACAGACATTCCCTTCCACCATGATGGTGGGGCCGTAGCGGTAGCCCCATGTTTGGGTCTTAGCGGGGGAATAAATATCCCGTCCCTCGTCGGGGAGGATAAGCTTGAAGTGCTTGTTCATGGTTTATTCTTCCTTCCAAACAAAATGGTAATTGATGGATTCCCCTCCGTCCACAAGGATGCTCTGGCCGGTGCAGAAGGTGTTTGTGACGGTGAGAAAGTAAGCCCAATCCGCCATTTCCTCGGGGGTCGCCCATTTTTTGAGGGGGGTCTCCTCCATAATCTGCGCCCAGAGGTCGGGGTCGCTCATGACGCACTCGTTGAGGGGGGTCAGCACGCCGCCGGGGTCGAGGCTGTTGCAGGTCGCGCCGAAGGGGGCAATCCGCATGGCCACGTTCTTGGTGTAGGCGAGGATACCGCCCTTGGACGCGCAGTACAGGGGGAACTCCGCCCCGGTGTGGGCGCTGGCCGAGCCGATATGAAGGATGGAGCAGATGGCGGGTTGGACGCCGTACCGCTCGGTAACATGGATGAGAGCTTTGAGGTTGATATCAATATCCGCCTCGTTCTGGGTACCTGCGTTGTTGATCAGGATCTCCACGTTCTCCAGCGCGGGCAGGCGATCGTAGTCACGGATATCGCATTGGTGGTGGGTATAGCTTGGATGGGTGATGGTTGAGCCTTGGCGGTCGATGCCGTGAACGGTGTGGCCTTCGTTCAGGAATTTCACCGCGATGGCGCGGCCGATGCCTTGGGTCGTGCCCGTGATCAGAATATTCATGCTCGGCTCCTTTCGATATGCTCCAGGTATTCTTTTCCGACGTTGTGCTTCTGCCATTTCCTCACGATGCGGTAACCGACGGGGGAGAACAGGATCTCCATGACAAGCTCGGCCACAGCGCCCGTCAGCGCGCACATGGCGCACTGGATGGGCGTCCAGCAGAAGCCATCCCAGAAGATGGGCGCGAAGAAGGTGAACACGATGAGGGAGAACAGGAAATTGTCAAAGAATTGCCCGATGAAGGTGGACACGTAAGCCCGCATGGCGTAGGCCAGCTTGCCGTCGGGGTTCTTGCGAAAGCCCTTGCCGATCAGCCAGTTGAGGGTATTATTCAGCAGAGCCGAGGTCAGAAACGCCACGGTACTGCCCAGCAGGATGAACCACGTCCCGCCGAAAATGCCGTCAAAGGCGGCGTAATCCCCCGCGTTGGAGGGGATGGCGGCGGCGATAAAGAAGATCAGGCAGGTCAAAAGATTGATCCCGCAGGCCAGAACCGAGATACGGTTGGAGGCGGCCGGGCCGAAGTGCTTGGTGATCATATCCATGCACATGAAGGATAGCCAGGAGATCAGAATACCGCCGTCGAGGGCGATCCACGGAAGCTGTAAAAGCGTCTTATTGGCCAGCAGATTCATGCAGATCACGCTGACCACGAACAGCGTCACGACGGTGGCGGGGATGGAGCGCAGCAGGATACGCATATGCTGATTCTCCCGACGGATACGGGCGATTATGTATTTCATGAGTGTTTCCTTATAGCAAAGATACAAGGTACGAAGATACAAGATAGGGGGAGACCCATCTCGTATCTTGTATCTTGCCGTTTGCATCTTTTTCAGAGTTGCTTGCGTAGTTTTTCCAGCGCCGCCTTCTCCACGCGGGAGACCTGCGCCTGGGAGATGCCGATCTCGGAGGCGATCTCCATTTGGGTCTTGTCCTTGTAGTAGCGGAGGTGGATGATCTTCTGCTCACGGGGTGTGAGGGTGCGGACGGCCTCGCGGAGGGCGATGTTTTCCAGCCAGGACTCGTCGGTAGCGTCGCGGGAGGTATCCGAGAGCTGGTCAATGACGTACAGCGCGTCGCCGTTCTCGGTGAAGACCGGTTCGTAGAGGGAGACAGGCTCGATGATAGCCTCCATAGCGCTCACCACCTGCTCCCGCGCAACGCCGAGGCGGGCGGCGATCTCATCCGGAGTGGGATCCCGATCCAACGTAGCCGCCAGCTCGTCCCGCGCTTGGAGGGCTCGGTAGGCCAGATCCCGTACCGAGCGGCTGACCCGCACCGAGGTGCCGTCCCGCAGGTAGCGGCGCACCTCCCCCACGATCATGGGGACGGCGTAGGTGGAGAACATGACTTCCTTATCCATGTCGAAATTGTCCACCGCCTTGATGAGCCCAATACAGCCCACCTGAAACAGGTCGTCGGGGTTCTCCCGCCGCCCCGCAAAGCGCTGGACGATGGAGAGCACCAGCCGCAGATTCCCGCAGATCATCTCCCGTCGAGCCTCCTCGTCCCCCTCACGCACCCGCTTCATCAGTTCCCTTTTCTCTTCCTCGGTCAGCACCTTGAGCTTGGAGGTGTTGACTCCGCATATCATAACTTTATTGTGGTACATGGCAAAACTCCCATTTTTTGAGATAGAAAAAGTATTTGCCACGAAGGGGGGCGGATATGCAGGCGGGGGGATGGGAGTTATTGGAGGACGACCTTAACCGCCGTTTAATGGCTGAGCGGAGATTTTATGACGGCTTGACAACGGCGTACAGGAGGCTATTGAAATCGGGGAGGGAGCTTGTCCGGCCGCGCTCCACGACCGCAAGGCCGTTGCGGCGCAGTTCGTTTTCAAAGGTATGAGCGGACACCATGCGGCAGGAGGTTCCCACCACCTGCATGGGGCCGGATTCATGGTCGCGCTCCTGCAGGGTAAAAGCGGTGGATATATCGGTTTGGTATTCGGTATCTCCGTCGCCCATGGTGCAAATGAGGGCGAGTCCGTCGGGGGTCAGGTGGTCGCGGACAAAGCCGTAGAAGCCGTCGCGATCCCGATCCAAAACCAGCATATGGATGACGGCGACGCTGTACAGGAAATCGAAGCGCTCCGCAAGCCCGTCGGACAGACAATCCAGCACCGAGAAGCGCTCGGCGTAGCGGGGCAGAGCTCTTTGGCAATAGGCCACGGCCTCGGCCGAGAGATCGGTGGCCAACAGGCGATAGCCCGCCTCCAGAACGGCGCGGGCGTCCCGTCCTTCCCCGCATCCGATCTCCAGAATCGAAGCCGTACGGGGAATGCCGTACCGTTTCAACGTTTCCAGCACGATGGGGGTACACCGATCGCTCGACCAACTGACTCCGCGGGCGTGGGCTGTCTTGTAGCGCTCGTCATAGGCGGCGTAGTATTTTCGGTTGGGTTCAGCGGTTTCCATGCTTCGTTCTCCTTTTTCAGATACAAGAAACGCGCCCGCGGCGCCTCCGAGTGGGGCGCACACGCAGGCGCGCCCCTACGGGTGTGTTTGAATTTTAACCGTTCAGCGCGGCCTCGTCGCAGACCACGGTGACGTCGGCGTGGAGGTTGAGCATGGAAGCGGGGCAGGAGGTGTCCAGCTTACCGGCCAGCATCTTGGAAACGGCCTCGTGCTTGGCGGCGCCGTTGGCCAGGATGATGATCTTCTTGGCGCCGAGGATGGTACCGATACCCATGGTCAGCGCCTTGGTGGGCACGTCAGCCTCGGAGGCGAAGAAGCGTGCGTTGGCCTTGATGGTGGACTCGGTGAGGTCGGTGACGTGGGTGCGAACCTCCAGGGCGGAATCAGGCTCGTTGAAGCCGATATGTCCGTTCTGACCGATACCCAGCACCTGGATGGCGGCGGCGCCGACGGCGGCGACGGTCTCCTCATACGCCTCGCAGGCGGCCACGGGATCGGCGGCCATGCCGTTGGGCACGAAGGTGCGGGACTTGTCGATGTTGACGTGGTTGAAGAGATTCTCGTTCATGAAGTAGCGGTAGGACTGGTCGTTATCGGGCGCGATGGGATAGTACTCGTCCAGATTGACGGTGGTAACCTTGGAGAAGTCGATCTCGCCGGCCTTGTTCATCTCGATGAGCTTCTTGTACATTCCCACGGGGGTGGAGCCGGTGGCGAGACCCAGCACGCAGGCGGGATCGGCCTTCATGACCTCGGCCACGACCTGAGCGGCGGCGGCAGACATTTCCTCATAATTCTTGCAAACGATGACTTTCATAGCGATAACCCTTTCTGTTATTGATTTAGGGGATCTCTAAATATTCGGCGTGCGGAGAGTGGCGAGAAGATTTTTCGTCAGTCTAAACAAAAATCCGCACGCGTAGTGCCTCCTACGCGAAGGAATTTTGTGACGAATGACGGAAAAGATTCCGCCGATTCTCAGTGCGACGAATTTTTAGAGGTTCCCTTTATTTTGTAATTAGTGTATCCGTTCGGGGCGCAAAATATTACCACGTATCGCTCTCGTCGGAGGGAATGGCCTCCTTCATGGCGGCGATGGCGCACTCGATCATAGCGTCGTCGGGCTCGAGAACCGTGATATGCTGAAGCCAGACACCGGGGAGGGAGATGAGGCGGGTCAGCCAGTTATCGTGGCGGCCGCAGAACTTGATGAGCTCATAGCCCAGACCCATAATGAGGGGGAATACGGCCAGTTTACAGAGGACGCGGATGACGGTGCGCAGGTCGGCGGGGATGAAGAAGCCCACAATGATGGAAACGATCATCATCAGGATGAGGAAGGAGGTGCCGCAACGGGGATGGAAGCGGCGTTCCTTGCGGATGTTCTCCACGGTCAGCTCAAGGCCGTGCTCGTAGCAGAAGATGGTCTTATGCTCAGCGCCGTGGAACTGGAAGGTACGGCGGATATCCTTCATAAGGAGCATGAGGGACATATACCCAATCAGCAGGATCACCCGCAAGACTCCCTCAAAGACCGATTGGGCGAAGCGGTTCTCGCCGTCCACCCAGGGGATATAGCGAGCCAGTACGTCATCGTAGAGCCAGGCGGGCAGGACGATGAACAGGCCGATGGCGATGGCGATGGCGAAGATCATGCTGATGACCATGACAACGGTGGTGAGTGCCGAGGAGCTCTTCTTTTCGGGCTCGGGCTTGGCCGACTCTGCGGAGGGAGCCGCGGGGGCTTCGGCGGTATCCGCGAGGGTATCCGCGGGGGCGGGGGGCTCGGTGCTTTCCGCTTCCGGGGTCGGCTCGGAGGT
>JAZQXS010000126.1:0-1938 GCA_045633025.1 Eubacteriales bacterium
CTTCTGCACGAGCGATCTCTCCAAGCTCTACGTAGACATCACCAAGGATCGTCTCTACACCGACGGAAAGGACAGCCTGTCCCGCCGCGCCGGTCAGACCGCCATGTACACCGTCCTGTCCATGCTGACCCGCCTGGTGGCGCCCATTCTCTGCTTCACCGCGGAGGAGATCTGGAAGGCTATGCCCCACGCCGCCTCCGAGGATACCCGCAGTGTGTTCTTGAACACTCTGCCCGCATACGACGAGGCGCTGGCATTCCCGGAGGTGGTCGGCGGTCTGAATAGCCTGTTCGACCTCCGCGACGACGTCATGAAGGCTCTGGAGCTGGCTCGTGCCGCCAAGATGATCGGTAAGTCTCTGGATGCCAAGGTCACGGTCTATACCGAGGATGAAGCGCAGTACGCGACTCTGAACGGCTTTGCCGCCGATCTGGCCACTATGTTCATTACATCCGGCGCTACCGTGGTCAAGGGCGCCGCTCCTGAGGGCGCATTCGCTGAGACCCAGTCGGGCATTGCCGTTCTGGTTGAGCCCGCAGACGGAGACAAGTGCGACCGTTGCTGGATGTTCGTGTCGTCGCCCATTTTCGACGGCGAGGGAGACGACCGCGGCTGTCTCTGCGCGAGATGTCATAAAGTTGTATTCGGTGAATAATATGTAACCAAAGGGGGCATCTTCTCGGAGGTGCCCCTCATATAATGCAGAATGAAAAAAGGAGAACGTAGAATGTTGCACAATGCGAAATTTTTACAAGCAACGAAGGAATACAATACCTTCGATGCTCCTGTTCCTGCTTACTATTTTCGGCGCTCTTTGACGGTGGAAGCATCCGGGATCTGCACCATTACCGTGGCGGTCTGCGGGTTTTACGACCTGTTCTTCAACGGCGAGAAGATCACGAAGGGCTTCCTCGCTCCCTACATCAGTAACCCCGAGGATCTGGTCTATGCCGACGAGTATCAAGTGACCCTGCGCGAGGGCGAGAACGTCATCGGATTGATTCTGGGCAACGGATTCCAGAATAACCCCGGCGGCTATATCTGGGATTTCGACAAGGCCTCCTTCCGCAGCGCGCCCAAGTTCGCTCTGACGGTCTGCGACTCTGAGGGCGGCATTCTGCTGGAGAGTGATACCGATTTCAAGATCGCGCCCTCTGCCATCCGCGCCGATGATTACCGTTTCGGTGTACACTATGACGCAAGATGCGAGATCGCGGGCTGGAATCTCCCCGGCTTTGACGATGCCGATTGGGCAAACGCCCTGCCGGCCGAGACCCCCAAGGGGGATATCCGCGTGGCCGACGTGGCTCCCATCGTGGCGGAAAAGGAGATCAAGCCGATTTCCGTTACCAAGAGCGGGGATGGATACATCTACGATTTCGGAGAGATCAACGCCGGCGTCTGCCGCTTGCAGGTATCGGGTGAGTCCGGTCAAAAGATCGAGCTTCGCCACGCTGAGGCGTTGAAGGACGGGAATATCCGTCTGGATAACGTCTGGTTTGTCCGCGATTTCTGGGAGCGCGACCGCCATATCGTCCATCTGGATACCTACGTCTGTAAGGGCGACGGGGTGGAGACCTACCAGCCCGCCTTTACCTACCACGGCTTCCGCTACGTCCGCGTGGACGGCATTACCGAGGCGCAGGCGACTCCCGAGCTTTTGACATACGTGGTGCTCCATACCGAGCTGACTCCCCGCGGTGATTTCACCTGCTCGGATCCCGACGCCAATCGGGTGCAGGAGATCACGCGGAGAAGTATCCTGTCCAATTTCCATCATTATCCCACCGATTGCCCCCAGCGCGAAAAGAACGGTTGGACGGCCGACGCTGTCCTCTCTGCGGAGGCCGCTCTGCTGAATTTCAATCCCGAGCGCAATTACCGCGAGTGGATGCGCAATATTTGCAAGGCGCAGAGTGAGCAGGGAAGCCTGCCCGG
>JAZQXS010000127.1:0-21994 GCA_045633025.1 Eubacteriales bacterium
GAATCTGTCGGCGCAACGCTTCGTGTTCGCCCTTATATTGAATCTTAAGCTGAAATTTTCAAAAAGCTATTGAAATCTTATAAAAAAAGGTGTATAATATACCTATAATTAAATAAACGGGAGCTTGTATACAGGCTGAGAGGAAGGTGTGACCTTCGACCGAGAACCTGATTTGGATAATGCCAACGTAGGGATGCCTGATACGAGGATATTGGGAGGAACAAGAGAATTTTTGGAGTTGCCGAATCGGTAGCTCCTTTTTTGTTGCAATTTTTGTGGAGGTGTGAAATGGTAAAGGTAAACGGAACAGAGCTTGATATTACCGGTAAAACGCTTACGGAAAATCAGCATAGAAAATGTAAAATATCCTTTGCATAATGCAGAGATACAATCGGGATACCAGTATGGAATAAGCCACAAGGTCCTGCCCGGTAAGACCGCCAAAATCACGGTCGGAGAGGGAAGTGCGCTTCTCATAAAAGTATTCAAATAAACAAAGAAGGATGCCCATTCAAAATGAGCATCCTTTTTCTTATTTAAACTGGGATAAGGCATCGCCAATCGTTTATTTAAATGTCTCGCGCCCGTACTTATCATTTCAGTATGGGCGCTTGATGCGGCGTGGCTGCCTCAAGCGTTTTGCAGGTGAATTACTGGTAATCGACAACGCCGACCCAGCTCATCAGGAACTCGCGCTCATGCTCGTTGCCCTTAACCGACTGCGAAGCGGCTACGATCGGCATCCACTTCTGAACGTACTGCTTGGCGGTATCGCTCTTTTTGCAGAAGGTGTCAAGGTAAAGCTCTGCGCCCGAAATATCCCCGTTCAGCCAGAACAGAAGGTAGGTGCGTGCAACGTCAGCAGAGGCGTTGCCTTGCGTTGCATGAGACCAATCGAGAATGTAGGGGGTACCATCCTCGGTGATGATGATGTTGGAGGGATTGAAGTCTCCGTGGCACACCTTATTATGCTTGGGCATACCTTCGAGACGGGTGTGGAGATCGTAACGGGTCGTAGCGTCGAGATCGGTCTCGGCGATCTTGCGGTTCATCTTATCCTTCAGCTTGTTGAGCAGAGGGCAGGTCTTGGCGTGTACGGTCATCTGCAGGTCCACCAGCAGGTTGATGTACTCGTCCTTCTTCTCCTCGTTCTCCTCCATGAGCTGGGCCAAGGTCTTGCCCTTGATGAACTCGGAAACGATCGCCCACTTACCGTCGATCATAGTCACCTCAAGTACCTTGGGAATATTCAATCCGGTCTCTTCGATTCTTGCCTGATTCAGCGCCTCATTAAGCACGTCAGCCTTGGAATACTCTGCATTGAAAACCTTGATGGCTCTGTCGCCGTCACGGTAGATCGTCTTATTATTTCTTACTGCAATTACTCTATCAAGTTTCATGTGTTTTTCCTCCTTAAATTACGCCTTTTTGCCCATGCGGTAGGGAGTCTTGATGGGATCGGCCGTTGCCTCATCGAGATCACGAGCCGGCATATCCTGCTCAACGAAGTGCTTACCGTAGTAAGCGTTGAGGTACATTTGCTTGATCTCGCTCATAAGAGGATAACGGGGGTTCGCGCCGGTGCACTGGTCGTCGAAGGCCTGCTCCACCATGTCGTCCAGGCGAGCCAGGAAGTCAGCCTCGTCAATGCCGTAGTCCTTGATGGTGGCCTTGATGCCGACGCGGGCCTTGAGGTCGTTGATCGCCTTGATCAGACCCTCGAGCTTCTCGGTGTCGTTGTTGCCCTTGATGCCAAGGTAGTCAGCGATCTCAGCGTATCTTGCGAGCGTGTGAGGATGATCGTACTGCGAGAAGGTACCCATCTTCGCGGGAGCCTCGGAGGCGTTGAAGCGGAGAACCTCCTCGATCATCAGAGCGTTTGCAACGCCGTGGGGGAGGTGGTGGAAGGCACCCAGCTTGTGCGCCATGGAGTGGCAGACACCCAGGAATGCGTTGGCGAAGGCCATACCCGCCATGGTAGCGGCGTTGGCCATCTTCTCACGAGCTTCAACGTCGGTCTGGCCGTTGTCGTATGCGCGGGGCAGGTACTCGAAGATCACCTTGAGGGCGCGGAGGGCGAGACCGTCAGTGTAATCGGTGGCCAGCATGGCGGCATAAGCCTCAACTGCGTGCGTTACTGCATCGATTCCCGAAGCGGCCGTCAGACCCTTGGGGGCAGACATGTGGAAGTCGGTGTCGATGATAGCCATGTTGGGCAGGAGCTCGTAGTCGGCCAGGGGATACTTCACACCCGTCTTTTCGTCGGTGATAACCGCGAAGGGAGTGACCTCGGAGCCGGTACCTGCAGAGGTGGGGATGGCGATGAAGTAAGCCTTCTCGCCCATCTTGGGGAAGGTGTAGATACGCTTGCGGATATCGATGAAGCGCATGGCCATATCCATAAAGTCTGCCTCGGGATGCTCGTAGAGCACCCACATGATCTTGGCCGCATCCATGGCAGAACCGCCGCCCAGAGCGATGATGGTATCAGACTGGAATGCTCTCATAAGAGCGGCGCCCTCGGTTGCGTTTGCAAGTGTGGGATCGGGCTGAACGTTAAAGAAGGTGGTGTGCTGAATGCCCATCTCGTCCAGCTTGTCGGTGATGGGCTTGGTGTAGCCGTTCTGATACAGGAAGCTGTCGGTGACAACGAACGCCTTCTTTGCGCCTCTTACGGTTCTCAGCTCATCCAGAGCCACGGGGAGGCAACCCTTCTTAATATAAACCTTTTCAGGGGTTCTGAACCAAAGCATATTCTCTCTCCTCTCGGCTACGGTTTTGATGTTGAGCAGGTGCTTGACACCCACGTTCTCGGAAACGCTGTTACCACCCCAAGAGCCGCAACCCAGGGTCAGGGAGGGGGCCAGCTTGAAGTTGTACAGGTCGCCGATACCGCCGTGAGCGGAGGGAGTGTTCACAAGAATACGGCAGGTTCTCATTCTGGCGGTGTAAGCGGCCAGCTTTTCGGTCTCGGTGATCTCGTTGATGTAGAGGGAGGAAGTGTGACCAAAGCCGCCGTCCTCAACCAGCTTATCGGCCTTATCCAGGGCATCAGCGAAGTCCTTGGCCTTGTACATAGCCAGAACGGGGGACAGCTTCTCATGGGCGAACTCCTCGGACAGCTCAACGCTCTCCACCTCACCGATGAGGATCTTGGTGCCGGCGGGAACGGTTACGCCTGCCAGCTCGGCAATGCGGGCGGCCTTCTGACCAACGATTTTCGCGTTAAGCCCACCATTGATGATGATGGTCTTACGAACCTTTTCGGTTTCCATAGGATCCAGGAAGTAGCATCCGCGTGCCGCAAACTCGGCCTTGACCATGTCGTAGATGTTCTCCAGTACAATGACCGACTGCTCGGAGGCGCAGATCATACCGTTATCGAAGGTCTTGGAGTGGATGATGGAGTTGACAGCCAGCAGAATATCGGCGGTATCGTCGATGATGGCGGGGGTGTTACCCGCGCCAACGCCCAGGGCGGGCTTGCCGCTGGAGTAAGCCGCCTTCACCATGCCGGGACCGCCGGTGGCGAGGATGATGTCGGCTTCCTTCATGACGGTGTTGGTCATAACCAAGGAAGGAACGTCGAACCAGTCGATGATTCCTTCGGGTGCGCCTGCGGCTACGGCTGCCTCCAGAACCAGCTTGGCGGCGGCGATGGTGGAGTTCTTTGCTCTGGGGTGAGGGCTGATGATAATGGCGTTACGAGTCTTGTGAGCGAGCAAGCACTTGAAAATAGCGGTAGAGGTGGGGTTGGTCGTAGGAATAACGGCGGCAACAACACCGATGGGCTCGGCGATCTTCTTGATGCCGTAGGCCTTGTCCTCCTCGATCACGCCGCAGGTCTTGGTCTCCTTGTAGGCGTTGTAGATGTACTCAGCGGCATAGTGATTCTTGATCACCTTATCCTCCACAATGCCCATGCCGGTTTCCTCAACCGCAAGCTTTGCAAGAGAGATTCTTGCCTTATCCGCGGCGGATGCGGCGGCCAGGAAGATTCTGTCTACCTGCTCCTGGGTGTAGGTCGCGAAGATCTTCTGGGCGGCTCTGACACGAGCGATCGCACCGTGAAGTGCTTCCACACCGTCCACAAGGACGCGGTCCACGATTTCGTAAGTTTTGGTTTCCATTTTCTATGTCCTCCTAAAAATTATTTACTGAAACAGTAGCATCAAGTAGTCGAGAAATTCTTCTCCGTCCGGGATCAGAACCATTCCTTCTACCGCGTATTTTACATGAAGCATATTCATAGGCAAACTTTTTTTCGGTTGAGGGCTATCGGCCGTTCACTTCACTTTCCGTATGTATTATAGCACAATCGGCGGAGAATTGCAATTCACACAACACAACAAAATATGGACAAAACATTTTTGGGAGAAATGGTGCAATCAATTTCGTGCGAGGTGCCAAAATTTGCAAATATTCAAAAGGCACAAGAATTTTTCAGGTGTGACAGCCTTTTATTGGAATAGTTGCCAAAAGTACAAACTGTGCAAAAATAGTGTTTACAGATGGAATTGACAGGTGTATATATGCATGATATAATATGCGCGTTTCCAAATTCGGTTAACAGGTAAGGAAAGGTTGGTATGAAAGAACAAATACAAAAGCTGAAGAAAGAGAAAAACGCGGTTATTCTGACGCACTATTATGCCCCCGCCGAAGCACAGGAGGTTGCGGATTACGTTGGTGACTCCTTTTATCTGGCCAAGATGGCCAAGAAGAGTACGGCGGATATCATTGTTTTTTGCGGCGTGTCCTTTATGGGGGAGAGCGCAAAGATTCTGAATCCCGAGAAAAAGGTTCTGATGCCCGATCTGACCGCAGATTGTCCCATGGCGCACATGGTTGCACCGGGGTTGATTCAACAGATGCGGGAAAAGTACGCCGACCTTGCCGTCGTCTGTTACATCAATTCTACGGCAGATCTAAAATGTCAGAGTGACGTGTGTGTGACGTCCTCGAATGCCATTCAGATCGTCCGAGATTTGCCGAACCAAAACATATTCTTCATCCCCGACCGCAATCTTGGCCGGTACGTAGCAGAGCAGGTCCCCGAGAAGAATATCATCATCAATAACGGGTATTGTCCCATCCACGCGGCGATCACGAAAAAACAATTGCTGCCTCTGAAGGACAAGCATCCCAATGCGCCCATACTGATTCACCCCGAATGCGAGCCCGAGCTGGTTGCTATGGCCGATTACGTCGGAAGCACGGCCGAGATGATCCATTATGTCGGCACCGGTGAGCTGTGCGAGTGGATCGTCTGTACCGAGGACGGCGTGGAATACAAGCTTCAAAAAGATCATCCGGATAAAAGATTCTATTTCCCCTCACCTCGCCCCTGCTGTGGGGATATGAAACTGAATACGCTGGCCAATATCCTGTCTGCTCTGAAATATGAAAAGAACGAGGTCCATGTAAGCGACGAGGTTCGTCTGGGCGCGCAAAAGCCACTGGACAGAATGCTTGAACTGGGACGGTGAGAACATGAAGGCTGACGTTTTAATTGTAGGCTGCGGTGTCGCAGGGCTGTATTGTGCCTTGAACCTGCCCCGGGAGAAAAACGTGGTGGTGGTTACCAAGAACGAGGCCCCCAAGAGTGATTCATTTTTGGCTCAAGGCGGTATTTGCGTGCTTCGTGATGAGAAGGATTACGATGCCTTCTACGAGGACACCATGAAGGCGGGGCATTATGAGAACAACCCCGATTCGGTTCACATTATGATCCATTTCTCCCAGGATGTGATCAGCGACCTGGTTTCCTTCGGCGTTCGGTTTGAGAAGGACGGGGAAGCATTCACCTACACACGAGAGGGTGCCCATTCGAAACCCCGCATTCTGTTCCACGAGGACGAGACCGGCAAGGAGATCACCTCGCATTTGCTGGAAACGGCGAGAAACAGAGAGAATATCCGACTCATTGAGAACTTTACCATGGTTGACTTGATCTGCTCGGAAAACGAATGCCGCGGGATTATCGGACATGATGCGGACGGCCAGTATCAAAGCATCCTGGCCGATTATACCGTGCTGGCTACGGGGGGCATCGGCGGACTGTTCAAGCATTCCACCAACTATCGTCATCTGACGGGGGATGCTTTGGCGCTGGCGTTGAAATATGATATCAAGCTTCAACACATTGATTACATTCAGATCCACCCGACGACGCTCTATACCACCAAGCATGGAAGGGAATTTCTGATCTCCGAGTCTGTACGCGGAGAAGGGGCCATCCTTCTGAATGCCAAGGGCGAGCGATTCGTAAACGAGCTTCTTCCGAGAGACGTGGTGGCCAACGCCATATTTGACGAGATGAAGAAGGAGGGGACCGAGCACGTGTGGCTCTCCCTAGCCCCCATTCCCGAGGAGGAGATCAAAACCCACTTCCCGAACATTTATCAGCATTGCTTGGCAGAGGGCTATGACGTAACCAAGGAACCCATTCCGGTGGTGCCCTCTCAGCACTACTTTATGGGCGGTATCGACGTGGATCGCTACAGCAGGACGTCGATGGATCGCTTATACGCGGTAGGGGAAACCTCCTGCAACGGTGTTCACGGGAAAAACCGCCTGGCCAGCAATTCCTTGCTGGAAAGTTTGGTGTTCGCCAAGCGGGCCGCGAACCATTTGATGGAGAATTATTTTGTCAACGAAAATAAAGAAGAACCGGACATCGATGCGTCTCACTATGAGGGATACAAGGAAGCCTATAAAGAATTGGTATTAACAGCGATTGAAAAGGAGAGAAACAGCCATGAATGATATTTCCATGAGATTGAATGCCGACGATCTGATCCTCGCCGCCTTGAAGGAGGATATTACGAGTGAGGATATTTCCACCAATGCGGTGATGAGACAGTATCAGTTGGGAGAGGTGGATCTGATCTGCAAGGAAGACGGCGTCATTGCGGGACTGGACGTGTTCAAGCGCGTATTCCAGCTTTTGGATGACCGAACCGAGGTGACCTTTACCTGCAAGGACGGAGACAGAGTCAAGAAGGGGGATCAGCTTGGAACCGTCCGCGGAGATATTCGGGTACTGCTTTCAGGTGAGAGAACGGCGCTCAATTACCTACAGCGCATGAGCGGTATTGCGACTTATACCCGCAAGATCGCCGAGCTTCTGGAGGGAACCAAGACCAAGCTGTTGGATACCCGTAAGACCACGCCGGGTATGCGTTTGTTTGAAAAATACGCCGTGAAGGTCGGCGGCGGGTACAATCATAGATATAACCTCAGCGACGGGATTCTTTTGAAGGATAACCACATCGGCGCGGCAGGTGGCGTGAAGGAAGCCATTGAGATGGCCAAGGACTATGCGCCCTTTGTTCGTAAAATTGAGATCGAGGTGGAAAACCTGGATATGCTCAAGGAGGCATTGGAGGCCGGTGCGGATATCATCATGCTGGACAATATGAGCGTGGAGGATATGCGGGAGGCCGTCAAGCTGGCAAACGGCAGAGCCGAGACCGAGTGCAGCGGAAACGTGACCAAGGAAAACGTAGCCCGCCTGGTGGATATCGGCGTGGACTATATTTCCAGCGGTGCGTTGACCCACTCCTCGCCTATCCTGGATCTTTCGTTGAAAAATCTGCACGCCATTTAAATCGATCAATCGGGAAGGAGCCGTCTATGAAGTCGGATGAAAGAAGAAAAAGTATCGCCAATTTGCTTTTGTCGGAAACGAGACCTGTATCAGGCGGCGAACTGTCGGAGCTGTACGGCGTATCCCGTCAAATCATCGTGCGGGATATATCCATATTAAAAAAGCGTGGATTTAACATTCTATCCACGCATATGGGTTACGTTATGCAATCCTCTCCGCTGAAGGAAAGAGTTTTTAAGGTCCATCATACGACCGAGCAGACCGAGGAGGAGCTACGGCTGATTGTAGATCTGGGCGGAACCGTGGCCGATGTGTTTGTATGGCACAAGGCATACGGCAGGATGGAGGCAAAGCTGAATATTTCTTCCCACGCTCAAATCGAGCAGTTTATCGAGAACGTCCGATCGGGAAAATCCGTAGAGCTTATGCACGTCACGGGCGGGTATCATTACCACACGGTGCGGGCAGAGGCCGAGATCATCCTGGATAAAATTGGCGAGGAACTGGAAAAAAGAGGCTTTATTGCACCGGGGAATTAACAATCCAATAGAAAAAGGCTGACCCGCGGTCAGCCTTTTCGTGCATTACTTCTTTCGTTGCTTCTTGTACTCTAACGGAGATAATCCCGTGTGCTTTTTGAAAAGCCTGCTGAAATACAGGGCGTCATCGTAGCCGACCATGGAGGCAATTTGATTGATATTGTGGCTGGTGCTTTCCAGCAGGTTGATGGCGTTGGTGATCCGTAATGAGATGATGTATTGGGTGGGGGTCATCTTGGTCACCTTCTTAAAGGTCTTATTAAACCAGCAATCGCTCATGTGGCGTTCTGCGGCGTAATCCTTGATACAAATGTTCTGATTGTAGTTCTCGTTGAAATAGTGCGTGGCGCGCTCTACTTCATTCAAGGCATCGGAATCCAGCTCGGTTCCTTCTTTGAGAAAACGGTTGATCATCAAAAAGATGTGGCGTAGGTTCATATTCAGAAGGTCCTCGTAGTTGACGCGGCATAGCTGAAGCTCTTGAATCATTTGTTTGTAAAGCCATTGATAGTCCGGCGATGTGCCCGTAAAGAAGACCTTTTCCTCCTTAGGCATTTCATAGTAATCCAAAAGCGTGTCCACGTCGGAGCCCGTGAAATGGACCCAGTAGGTTTCGGGCTTGTCCTCAAGATAGATGTTGTAGAATTGCGGTTTGCCCGGACGAAAGAGGATCATATTCCCCTTTGAAATGATTCGTTCGCCATCTTCCTCATATAAATGAAGCTTTCCGGAGCTGATGTATAGCAATTGATAGTCGCCTCTGGGAAGTGGACGAACAGTTTCAAAAATAGGCATAGTCTCAAGACGAAAGTAGCCTGCGGCCGTAACAATGAGTGGCTTGCTATAGTCCACGATGTCCTCGTGTAGCTCGCCGATATATGCAGCGTTTGTGTACATGTTCTAACCTCTCCTCTTGGATGATTCGAGCGGAAATAACCCCTCAGTCAATATTATACATCAAATTGACTCAAAAATCAAGAGGGAATCCTGTTTTGTCCATATTTTGTTTGGTTGTGTCAATTCCAATGCATCCCGAAATGTGGTATAATAAACACGTCAAAAGGAAACCGTTGATGGTTGACACACTTCCTCATTCGCATGGAGCATAGGAGGGATTTGAAATGAGACTACTGGTTTTAGGAGGCGCGGGATACGTTGGTTCCCACACGGCCCTGGAGTTGATTGAGAACGGCCACGAGGTTGTGGTTGCAGATAACCTTGTTACAGGATACCGTCAGGCTGTTCCCGAAAAGGCAAAGTTCTATCTGGGAGATGTGCGGGACCGCGATTTTATGGATTGGGTCTTTACCAAGGAGAAGGTTGACGTTGTGATTCATTCCATACACGCTCCCCGCGAGGATGAGGATACCGAGCGCCCGCTGAGTTACTACGACAATGACTTCTACGGTACGAAGGTGACTCTCGATACTATGGTCGATCACGGGGTGCAAAGCATTGTGTTTTCCTCCTCCTCCTCCATTTACGGTGATCATGAAGGATCGTTGATCTGTGAGGAGGATCAGCAAAGACCCACCAATCGCTACGGTGAAATGAAACTGAATATGGAAAAGCTGATCACCTGGGCGGCGAATACCTACGGGTTGAAATTCGTTTTCCTTCGCTATTTTAACGTGTGCGGTTCTCATGAAAGCGGAGCAATCGGGGAATATCACGATCGCGAACGTCATCTGATTCCGTTGGTATTGCAGGTGTCGAGCGGGAAACAGGAGAAGATCACGGTGCACGGCAACGATTACGATACGCCCGACGGGACCTGCATCCGAGATTACATCCACATAACCGATCTTGCCAGAGCGCATCTGCTTGCCGCAGAGTACCTGGTTAAAGGCGGGAAGAGCGATGTTTTTAATCTTGGAAACGGTATCGGTTATTCGGTACGTGAGGTGATCGAAGCGGCCAGGCGTGTGACCGGACATCCCATTCCGTCGGAAGATGGACCGAGACGGGAAGGAGATCCCGCAAGATTGGTCGCTTCCGGAGACAAGGCAAAATCCGTACTCGGATGGAAGCCCCAAACCACAAGCCTGGATGACTTGATCCGAAGTGCTTGGGTATGGTATGCGGCCCATCCAAATGGGTACAGCGAAATTTTGAATAAGGAGGGATCAATATGATCTGTGGAGCAATTCAAAATCTGTTGGACTACGGCATCAAAAAGCAACTGATCACCGAAGATGATGTCTATGTGGTTCGCAATGCAATTATGGATGCACTGGCCCTTACAGACTGGAAGGACAGCGCATCCGAGCCGGCATCGGATTCCATCGATGATCTGCTATCTCCCATCGTCGAGTATGCCTGCAAGCAGGGAATCATTCCGAACACGGCGAACTCGAGGGATCTTTTCGATACGAAGATCATGGGGCTTCTGACACCCATGCCGAGAGAGGTTATTCGGGAGTTCAGGAACCGATATGCGGTCAGCCCCGAAGAAGCCACCGACTGGTATTACGGCTACAGTCAAGCCACCAACTACGTCCGAGCCGGACGCATCGCCAAGGACTTGAAGTGGACCTATGAAACCGAGTACGGAACGCTGGACGTGACCATCAACCTTTCCAAGCCGGAGAAGGATCCGAGAGATATTGCCGCTGCCAAGAAGCAACGGGCCAGCGCGTATCCAAAATGCCAGCTTTGCCCCGAGAACGCGGGATTCGTTGGGAACGCCAAGCATCCCGCCAGACAGAATCTCAGGCCTATTCCGCTGAAGGTGGGCGGGGAGGATTGGGAGTTCCAATATTCGCCCTACGGATATTACAACGAGCATTGCATCGTCTTCAATACCAAGCACATTCCCATGAAGATCGACCAAACGGTATTTGGCAAGCTCTTTGATATCGTGGATTACTTCCCGCATTACTTCGTCGGATCCAATGCGGATCTTCCCATCGTAGGAGGCTCGATTTTGACACACGAGCATTTCCAGGGCGGCCGATATACGTTCGCCATGGAGCGGGCGGAAATGGAGAAGGTTTTCGAAATTCCCAAGTATCCGCAGGTGAAGGCAGGCATCGTCAAGTGGCCGATGTCGGTTATCCGTCTCACTTCCACCCATCGTGACGAGCTGGCGGGGTGCTGTGACCTGGTGCTGAATGCCTGGCGTGAGTACAGCGATCCCTCCGCGTTGATCTTTGCGGAAACCGACGGCAACCCACACAACACGGTAACCCCGATTGCGAGAAAGCAGGGGGACGAATACGTTTGTGATCTGGTCCTGCGGAACAATCTGACCACGAAGGACCGACCGCTGGGTGTCTTTCATCCGAATCCCGAGCTTCACCACATCAAGAAGGAAAATATCGGCTTGATCGAGGTGATGGGACTGGCCGTACTGCCCGGACGGCTGGCACGGGATATCGGGGTACTTGAGAAAACCATGGTCAGCGGTCAAAACTTATACTTGCTTCCCGAGATGGCGCCTCACGCCAAGTGGGCCACCGAGGTGCTCGGAAGGCATCCCGAATTTTCCGAGGAGAACGCGCGGGAAATTCTGGAACAGGAAATCGGCGAGGTGTTCCTGGAGGTCTTGAAGGACGCAGGTGTCTTCAAGAGAACCGAGGAGGGAACAGCCGCCTTCAGCAAATTCATTCGCACACTGGAAACCAAATAGCAAAATACTTACCGAAATTCAAAATTTATCATGGGGGTTAATTTTAACATGGAAGAGCGCAAGTATTTGAAATGGTACCACAAGGTAGGCTACGGCTCCGGAGACGTTGCAGGAAACTGCGTATATGCACTGCTGACGGCATTCATGATGATCTATCTGACCGATACGGTCGGACTCAGCATGGGTATTGTGAGTACCTTGATCGCCGCATCCAAAATTTTCGACGGTGTTACGGATTTCTTCTTTGGCAGAATGATCGATAAGACCCACACCAAGATGGGTAAGGCGCGTCCCTGGATGCTCTGGCCCTATATCGGCTGTGCCATTACGCTGGTTGCCTGTTTCTCCATTCCTACAAGCTGGGGAAAAACCGCACAGTATATTTTCTTCTTCCTTTCCTACACGCTTCTGAACGCAGTTTTCTTCACCGCAAACAACATCGCATACGCCTCTCTCACCGCACTGATCACCAAGAACACCAGCGAGAGAGTGCAGATCGGTTCTTTCCGCTTCATCTTTGCCTTTGCCACCAAGATCGTCATTGAGGCCGTTACTATTTACGCTGTCACTTGGCTCGGCGGCGGTGTGGTCGGTTGGAGACTGATCGCCATTATTTATGCCGTGATCGGCCTGATCGTGAACACCATCTCTGTTTTCTCGGTCAAGGAGCTTCCCGAAGATGAGCAGGAAACCAAAGAGAAGGGTAATGAGGAGAACAAGCTCACCTTTTTCCAGTCCTTCAAGCTTCTTCTGAAGAACAAATACTACGTGATCATTTGTAGCAGCTATATCCTGACCCAGCTCTACGCCTCCGTAATTGGTATTGGTACCTATTACGCCAAGTATATCCTCGGCAATGAGGAGATCTTCAGTACGCTGTCCCTCTCCATCAACATCACCATGGTCGTAGCTCTTACGGTCCTGCCCATCGTGATCAAGAAGCTCGGCGGTATGTATAAGCTCAATATTTGGGGATACGTGCTTGCGGCTCTGGGTAGAGTGGGCGTAATGGTCGCCGCCTATATGGGTAGCCTGCCGCTGATGCTTGCGTTTACTGCTGTCTCGACCATCGGTATCGCTCCTTTGCAGGGCGACCTCAACGCACTCATTGCCTGCTGCTCCGAGTACACCACGCTGAAAACCGGCCACAGACTGGAGGGCATGATGTATTCCTGCTCCTCCCTGGGTATCAAGCTGGGTGGTGCCCTGGGAACCGCTATCTGCGGTTGGCTGCTGGATGCAACCGGCTACGTGGAGAACGCGGCCGTGCAGAACGCCGCTACCATTGGGATGCTGAACTTCCTGTATCTGTGGATGCCTGTGATTCTCTGCGCAGGAGTCGGGATCCTGCTGGTATTCCTGCGTGTTGAAAAGGCCAACGCCAAGCTGCTCGCTGAAAAAGACGCTCAGACCGCCGAGGATGTTTCTTATCATGCATAAGGAGGCACAAAATGAAAGAGTACGAAAGATTTGAACGAATTGGCACAACTCCCCATCGGAGCTACTATATTCCGTTCGCAGAAAACGACGTGATCCGCACCAAACACGGCATCCAGGATCGTTTCTCCAGCTCCCGCTTTACGTCGCTGGACGGCGTATGGCAGATCAAGAAGCTGGACCACGTTGAGGACTTTGAAATTAACGAAAAACTGGAGGACAGAATCCCCGTTCCCGCGTGTGTGCAGATGCATGGATATGACCATATTCAGTATTTGAATACGAGATATCCGTTCCCAGTTATGCTTCCTCACTTGCCTTATGAGAATCCTTGCTGGCATTATCGCCGTACCTTCAATCTGAAAAAGAAAGCCGATGAGCGGTACTACATCAACTTTGAAGGTGTTGACTCTGCGTTCTACCTCTACATCAACGGGCAGTTCATGGGATACTCCCAGATCTCTCACGCCACCAGTGAGTTTGACGTGACTCATCTCGTGGATAACGGTGAGAACACCATCGACGTCCTCGTACTCAAGTGGTGCATTTCCACCTACCTGGAATGCCAGGACAAGTTCCGCTTCTCGGGTATTTACCGGAACGTCTATCTGCTTACCCGTCCCGAAAAGCATATCACCGACTATAAGGTCGAAACCAAGATCGACGGCGAGAATGGTATCGTGACGGTCATCAATGAAAGCGAAATCGATATTCGCTGTGTCATCGGTGAGCAGGAGGCTGTCGCCAAGGCAGGGAAGCAGGCGACGCTGACCGTTGAGGGCATCCGTCCCTGGACGGCCGAGGAGCCTCGGTTGTACGGTCTTTACCTCTACGCAAACGGGGAGAAGATCGAGGAGAAGATCGGATTCCGTGAGATCTCCATTGACGGTAAGGTATTCCGGGTCAATGGCGATGCCATCAAGCTCAAGGGTGTCAACCGCCACGACTTCAACTGCGAGACCGCCGCAACCGTCAGCCTGGAGGATCTGGCCAAGGACGTTCACCTGATGAAGGAGTTGAACGTCAACGCGGTCCGAACCTCCCACTACCCCAACAGCCCCGAATTCTACCTGCTCTGCGATGCGTTCGGTATCTACGTTTTGGATGAGGCAGACCTGGAAATGCACGGTGCTTGCACCCGTGACGGACGCTACGATACCCCCCTTTGGATGGAGTATGCCGAAAACGAGTTCTTTACTCCCGGCATTACCGACAGACACGCGGCGTTGGTGGAGAGAGACAAGAACCGCACCAGCGTCATCATCTGGTCCCTCGGTAATGAGAGCTCCTTCGGTAAGGCCTTCTTCGACGGAGCCAAGTACATCCGCAACAGAGACAACACCAGACCCATCCACTACGAGGGATTGCAGAATGCTGATCCCAAGTATTACTATACCGATATGGTGGACATGGTCAGCATGATGTACCCCTCCATCCAAACCATCCAAGAGAAGGTGCTGAACAACCCCGAGGAAACCCGTCCCTTCCTGCTCTGCGAGTACACCCACGCCATGGGTAACTCCTGCGGGGATATTGCCGAGTATTGGGATCTGATCTACAACAACGAGCAGATGATGGGCGCGTTCGTTTGGGAGTGGGCCGACCACGGCATCAAGACCGACGACGGCTTCCTGTACGGCGGCGACTTCGAGGAGCCCGAGCATGACGGCAACTTCTGCGCCGACGGCCTTCTGACACCCGACAGAAAGCTCAAGTCCAACGCGCTTGAGATGAAGGCGGTTTATAGCGGCAAGACCACCTCCGAAATGTGTGAGGTTGAGATCCCCAAGAGCACCTACAAGTTCTCGTCCGCCATCGCCATCGAGGTCAACGAGCATACCGGTGAGATCACCTCCATCAAGGCAGACGGCAACGAGGTGCTCCGTACCCCCATCCACTTCAACATCACCCGATACACCGACAATGACCGCGACCTGCTGCCCCATTGGTTCAGCCGTTGTAATCTGCGCGCCTGTAAGCCCCATATTTTCTCCTGCGAGAAGTCCGAAAACCACTATAAGTTTGAAGGCGCTTTGGCGGCAAACTGCCTGATGCCCGCCGCCGAGTTTACGCTGGAATACACCGTGTTCGGCAATGAGCTGACGGTTTCGATCTCCTACAAGCTGGCCGATTACGTTGAGCGTTTCCCGAGATTCGGCTTTGAGTTCGGCGTAGATAAGGCCCACTGCAACTTCTCCTATGTCGGTTTCGGCCCCACAGAGAGCTATGCGGATAAGCGTGCCGCCTGTGAGTATGGATACTACGTAAGCTCCGCAGAGGAAAACTACGACATGAAGTATATCCGTCCCCAGGAATCCGGCAGCCACTATGCCTGCAAGTACCTTGCGGTGAAGGATCTCTTTAAGGTAACGTCCGAGAAGCCCTTCTCCTGCTCGGTGAATCCCTTCACGACCGAGCAGTTGAGAGAAACCCTCCACTCCTTCGAACTGGAAGAAAATGATTTCGTAAACGTCTGTATCGACGTGGCGATGCGTGGTGTCGGCTCTCATTCTTGTGGGCCGGATCTGCCCGAACGATATGAGATTCCGAGAGAGGGAAGCAATACCTTTAAGTTCGTATTCTGATTCATAGCTCAATCAGGTGATGCGGATTGGTATCCGAGATAACCTGTCGCGGCTCTGCCGTTGAGAGGTCAAAAAAATTTTCGGAGGCATCTGCAAGGATGCCTCCTATTTTTGCGCGAAAAAATTGACGTGTGGAGGAATATGTATGAGTATATTTGATGTTTTATCCTTGATCGGCGGTCTTTGCCTGTTCCTGTTCGGAATGAACGTAATGGGCGATGCCCTTGAACGACGTGCCGGAGGTGGGCTGAAGCTCCTTCTCGGAAAACTGACTAAAAATAAATTCAAAGCATTTTTAACGGGACTTGGTGTAACCGCAGTTATTCAAAGCTCATCAGCTACAACCGTTATGGTCGTCGGCTTTGTCAACTCGGGCATTATGACGCTTAAGCAGTCCATTGGTGTCATCATGGGGGCCAATATTGGTACGACTGTTACTGCTTGGATATTGAGTTTGGGCGGAATTTCGGGTGATAACCTGTTTGTAAAGCTCTTGAAACCGATGTCCTTCACGCCGATCCTGGCTTTGATCGGAATGATCCTTCTGATGTTTGGCAAAGTCAGCAAGAAGAAGGATACAGGTATGATCTTGCTCGGATTTGCAACTTTGATGTTCGGCATGGACACCATGTCGGGGGCTGTATCGGGACTTGCCAATGTCCCGGAGTTTCAGAACCTTTTCTTGATGTTCAAAAATCCCGTTCTTGGTGTTCTCGTGGGGCTTTTGATTACCGCGATCCTTCAATCCAGCTCGGCTTCCGTGGGTATTCTGCAAGCGCTGACCGTAACAGGACAGGTATCCTACGGTGCGGCCATTCCCATCATTATGGGACAGAACATCGGCACCTGCGTGACGGCGATGATCTCCTCGGTTGGAGCGAACAGAAATGCCAAGCGTGCCGCTGTTGTGCATCTCTCCTTCAACATCATTGGTACGGTTGTGTGGCTGAGTGTATTCAGTATCCTTTCTGCCGTATTGAAGCCCGCTATCCTGGATACATCGGCCTCTTATCTCGGAATTGCCGTTGCACACTCGGTATTCAATATCCTTTGTACGGTTCTTTTGCTTCCGATGTCTTCGCTTCTTGAAAAGCTGGCTCTGAAGCTGGTTCCCGATGCCAAAAAACAGGAGGAGCAGAGCGAGCTTGACGAACGCTTGCTTGTGACACCCGCTATTGCGCTGGATCGATGCAATACGGTGGTTACAGCGATGGCAAGCGATGCGACCGAATCCTTTGAGACCGGGCTGAATGGCTTGTTTGCGCCCAATACCCAAACGAGCGAGCGCATCCGGGAGTTGGAAGATAAGACCGACCATTACGAGGATATTTTGGGTACGTATCTCATTAAACTCAGCCGGAATCAGATTACCGATACAGACAGCGCCACCATTTCGCGGCTTTTGAAGGTGATCGGAGATTACGAGAGAATTGCCGACCACAGCGTAAACTTGCTGGAGGCGGCTGAAGAACTGGCGGAAAAGGGAATTGAATTCTCTCCGAACGCACGCCGCGAGATGGAAACCCTGTGCTCGGCGAGCCAAGAAATTCTCGTGCTGTCCAAAGCCGCATTTGTGGATAATGATCTTGAAGCGGCCAATAGAATTGAGCCGCTGGAGCAGGTCATTGACGAACTCAAGGAGCATTTGCGAAATCAGCATATCCTTCGGTTGAAGGATGGTACTTGCACGGTTGAAGCGGGCTTTATCTGGTCAGATATTCTCACGGATCTTGAAAGAGTTGCGGACCATTGCTCCAATATAGCCGCCTGTGTGATTGATACCGCGCACTACAACATGAATCTTCACCAGTCCGTCAGAGAAATGAAGCGTGGTGAGGGCTTTGAGGAGCTATACACCTACTATTCGAGTAAGTACACACTTGCGTAAAGAAGCTGTCTAAAAAAAGCACGGTCTGTTGGACGATGGATCATCAAAGGATGATGGATCATGGTACAACAGACCGAGTCTTTTGACTATAATCAGCAACCGAAGGGAGCGGAAAGCTGCCCACCGCAACTTCCCGCAGGTTTGGGTTTCCTACGGCTTGCAGATTATACGTTTACGTGATGATTGAGAGAATGGATGATAGTCGGGAGCATGAGGGAGAAAATCAGTGCGGTCAGAATACCTGCCACGATTCTCATGGGAACCGCAACCAAAACTGCGTAATAGGTCGTGTATCCGTAGATCATGGCATCGAGTAGCAACGCGCCCGTGTTGAGTAGCGTAACGATCAAAGAACTGATACACGTCTGAATCGCAAGGATGCTTGGTTTGGTGCTTTTCTTGAATGCTCTGAACAAATATCCCATGGTGATTCCGCGCGCTACTGCGGGCATCACCCACAGCAGAGTCGTAGGACCGATTCCGTATGTGATCATTTGACCAATGAAGGCACCGACAAAGCCTGTCGCGGCACCCCACCAGGGGCCACAGAAAACGGCGACGATGATGACCGGAAGGCCACTGACCGATATTTTCAAATCATTTCCGAAGGGAGCGCTGACTGATACTGCCAAAAAGTCAAGGCACACATACAGAGAAGCCATTAACCCGGCCAGGCAGATCATTTTGATGTTGTTTGTACTTTTTGCTTTTTGCATATATAAAACCTCCTTATTCCCGTATTTCCGAAAGTAAGGAGGTGGGCCCTTGGATTCGGCAGCGGGATGCGGCAGCCGAACCGCGGAAACCCTTCGTCCATCCAACAACTCCCCGTTTGGATGGCACTTGACGCTCGGCTACCTACTCTGCATAAGCAAGTAAATTATACTCCCAAACACGTTAAAAGTCAAGAATTTTTGCATGGTAATTTCTTACAAAAAACACTGGTTAAAAAATATTTCCCATAATTAAATAGCTATGGGGAGCTTGATTTTGTCTACAAACCGAGAAGGACGGTCAAGCCTTCGACCCTATGACCCGATTTGCATAATGCCAATGTAGGGAAATTTCTTGTTTTACATGGGGTTGTTATACATCACTTCGATTGTTTTGCAGAAAGTGCAGAACCGAATGTATCATCAATGCGAAGCAATTCAAGATCGAGATTATCGAAAAGAGAAAGCTTGAGAAGTAACGTTCGAGTCGGCTTTTGTCGATAAGATTTTCTTGACAAAAACAATCGAATATGGTAAAATGTAGTAAAATGAAAAGTGCCCGACGCATCGACGCAGTGCCAAGAAGAAGTCTTCTGGTATTGCGCTTTTTTATTTGAGGTTAATACAGAGTTGTAAGACCGTCAAAAAAAACAAAGTTTTGGCGGTGACTTGTCGCGCAAAAATCACTCCAATTCAGCGTTTTCGATAGAATTGGGGTGATTTCTTTATGCATTGGGGAACCAATGGCACGCTGCTGATAAAAAGCAGCGAATATGATACAGAATAAATACATTAAGTTACCCCAAAAAACGCGGTTCAAGCGGGAAGTCTATAAATAACCGTTATACGGAACTGCCAGTACATAAAAAAGTTGAGATAAACGCACTCATCTTGCGGCATACACTGCTGCTCGATGGGTGCGTTTTTTCGTGCGAAAAAGCACTTATAATGTCGGCTCGCGCTCCTCCTTGTCGGATTTTGAAAAACAACTGTTTCAAAATTACGATATGGAGGAATCTTTTATGAAAAAGTTATCTACTGACAGCTATGAAATATCTGACCGAAAAACAGTATTTGGTACTTTGGTTAAAAGCGGTTGAGGGTATGTCTTTCAGAGAAATTTGAAGGAATTTGAGTAGCACTCAAAGGGAGGCGATGACATACGCAGAGGACAATGATACTTTTGTAGCTGAAAGGCGCAACCGGCGGAGTACCCGGCGGTGGTGAGATTCCAATGGAGTAGGTTCGCTGCCTACCGCTTGATGACTTCCCATGCCGAACATAGTTCGGTCACACCGGGGTGTCGAGGACAAATAGGTGTGTTAAGAGCCGAAGGTAAAACGGCAGACCACCCATCACATAGGTCTGCCTACGGAGGCTCGGACACATACCTATTTATCCTTGATGGGAAGAACCACAAGGTTGTGGGTATTCGTTATCAAAGATAACTACTTACAGAAAACAAAAATGGAGGAAGAAACATGAACTACAGAGTATTTTGCAACTACATGAACACCATCATGAACGCCATCGACGCGCAGGACAACCACCACGAAACCAATGCCGAGAAGGTCTTTGAGATCCACGGCAGATGGGCATTGGCTCGCTTGGAGCAACTGTTCCACGATCACGATTGGAAC
Source organism: Eubacteriales bacterium (assembly GCA_045633025.1). Classification (GTDB taxonomy): domain Bacteria; phylum Bacillota; class Clostridia; order Oscillospirales; family CAG-272; genus CAMEON01. The sequence continues at coordinate 20,046 of JAZQXS010000127.1, forward strand.
ATTCGTCGCTGGCTCAACGGCAAGCCCTGCGTCATTCAGAGCGACCGAGCGGGCAACAAGGTCGAGCTTTCCATCGGACAGGATATGGAGGCGCTTTACTACATTCTCGTGCTCTGCAAGCGAATTGCGAACGGGAAAGAGATCAGCGCGGAGTTCCGTGAGTTTTTCTCCTCGATCATCCGTCGAAGCTGCACCGCCGATGAAGATTGGGAGGAGTGCTGATGTGAACGTGCAGTTGACCATCAATCCGAACTTCGAAAGCGTGATCCCGCCGATGACCACCGCAGAGCTTGTGTTGCTTGAAGATAACATTCTCGCGGATGGCAAGGTGCTGATGCCGATCGTTGTTTGGAACGGTACGATCATCGACGGACATAAGCGGTTCAAGATCGTAGGGAAGCATCCCGAAATCCAATTTACCATAACCGAGCTGTTCTTCGAGGATGAATACGAAGCCATTGCCTGGATATGCAAGAATCAGCTCGGACGGAGGAATCTCCCCGAGGAATACAAGAAGTATCTGATTGGCAAACGATATGCCGCAGAGAAGAAAGATCCCGGTATATATATTGGAAAGCGTCTTAAGAAAAATGATAAGCAAATGGGTCAAAATGACCCACCTCGAGATCATGGAACTCGTTCTATTATAGCCCAAGAGACGAACACCAACGAAAGCTATGTGAAGCGCGCTGACCTATACGCTAGAGGTGTTGACATAGCCGAGGCAACAATTCCCGGCATGAAAGAAGAAATATTGTCGGGGAGATTACCTGCAACGGCTGAGAAAGTTATGTCTATGGCCAAAATGTCACCCGAGGAGATCAAAAAGCTGGCGGAAGATCTGCGACTCCCCAAAAGGGAACGGAAAGAGAAACGGGAGAAGAACCAACCCATCGAGGAAAGCATCCTCAATTCTATGCTCGGTGCAGTCAATCAGTTTATCGGTACTTGCGGGAACTATCTTGTTCGGTTCCCAAGGCTTTTGGAGGATGCCTACTATAAGGAAAAAAGTTAGGGACATTCTCAACGTGGCAAGAAAATATCTAGATGAAATTGAAGGAGAAATGAAATGAAAAGTATGAATAGCATCGCCAACGGCGATATAGAGAAGGCCCTTGAAGAGCGCGGATACATCATGGAGTCCATAAACAGTGCTAATATTCTGACTTCGCCGCTGTATCAGAGAGTGTTCGATGAAAAGAAGGTGAAACACATCGTGGATGACTTCGACGAGCGGATCGCCAACGAACCCAAACTGAGCTTCCGCGACGGGAACTACTACGTCTTTGATGGCCAGCACACCATTGCGGCAAGAAAGGAAAAAAACAGGGGCAAGGACCTCAATATCATCTGCAAGGTCTTTTACGATATGACCGAGGAGGACGAAGCCCTGCTGTTTGCTCTGCAGACAGGCTATTCCTCTAAACCTACGCCGGGCATCACGCTCCGCGCCAAGCTTCTTGGATGCGACGGCGCAGCCATCGCTTTTACGCGGGCAACGAAATCGGTGGGGATCCAGCCCAACTTCTCCGGGGTTCGCGGGGCATTCCGGCTTCGATGCATCAACACGGCTTGGAAAGCCTATCGACGAGTTGGAGAATTGCGCTATATCGAGGCTCTGACCCTTATCGTGGGGGCATGGGGCGGGCATCCCGACTCGCTGCTGTTGGAGGTTGTGAACGCGATGTGTGACTTTGTACACGCCTACTACGGTGAGTACGACCACAATGCCCTGGTGGGCAGACTGGGCTACACGGATCCGTATCAGCTCGTTCTGATCGCCCGTGACCCTGTGGACCGGGATGCGGGAAAGAAAAAGGCGGTGGCGTATATTCTCAACCTTTACAATGAGGAAAGAACTACGGATGCCCTTCCTGTGAGATTTTGACCTCTCCTCACTGGGCATAGACAAAGAACCGCCCGAAATACAGGGCGGTTCTTGCTATACA
>JAZQXS010000128.1:0-1846 GCA_045633025.1 Eubacteriales bacterium
TAAAGTCATATGTGTAAAAAGGAGTTTTCTATGAACACCCGACTCACTCCAAACACCGAGCAAAAATTGATCGCCCTCGGCAACAAACGCTACTACCGCGTCCTTGCTCTGACGGTCGCCTGGCTCATTCTCGTGCTCGCCGCCTTTGCGGTCTTTGTGATCCTGCCCAAGAGCTCCTTGGCCGAGCCACAGAACTACATCATCCTGATTCTATGCATCCTTCCCTTCTTCCCCTTCGGCGCCCACAAGGTGCTCCTTTCCAAAACCTTCTACGCCACGGTATCCTACGGCGTCAACGCCACCCAGTTTGAAGGCTTAGAATGGGCTGGTATGCGCAACCGCCCCACGAAGGTGGACGTGCTGGAGATCACCTTCAAGCGGGACGACGGCAAGGAGATCCTGATTGCCTTCAAAAAAGACCCTTTTCCCACGAAAGGACTCCACTACGGCGAAGGGGATCGCGTCCTCTTTGTCCGCGGTTTGAAATATCCCTACAAGTTTCCCGCCGCAGAGGGCGAAAAACTCACCTGCCCCGTGTGCGGGACTACCGTGGAATCCGAACAGCTCGTTTGCAAAGGATGCCGTTTGCATCTTTTGGAATTCACGAAATAAAAATACTCACTAACCAATACAAACAGAAAGCGAAACGATCATGACCAACAACAAAATCCTCCGCGCCATGACCCAAGACGGCAGCGCGCGGGTCCACGTCATCTGTTCCACCGAGATGGTCAACCGCGCCATCGAATACCACAAGCCCTCCCCCACCGCCACGGCGGCTCTCGGCCGCGTCCTGACCGTCACCTCCATGATGGGCTGTATGCTGGGCGAGGAAACCGATTCCATCACCGTTGCCTTTGAGGGCGACGGCCCCGCCGGGCGCATCCTCGCCGTCAGCGATTGGATCGGCAACGTCCGCGGGTATATCCAGAACCCCGCCGCCGACCTTCCCCTCAAGCCCAGTGGCAAGCTGGACGTAGGCGGTCTGGTGGGTGACGGCGTCGTCAACGTCATCAAGGATCTGGGCGGCGAGATTCCCGAGAGCGGCTCGGTCGCCCTGACCAGCGGCGAGATCGCCGAGGACATCACCACCTACTACGCCGAGAGCGAGCAGGTGCCCACCCTCTGCGCCCTGGGCGTGCTGGTGGACACCGACCATACCTGCCGCGCCGCCGGCGGTATTCTGGTGCAGCTCCTTCCCTTCGCCGACGAGCAGACCGTGGATCTTCTGGAGCGTAACGCCGCCGATCTGGCGCACCTGTCCTCCATGATCGACCGCGGCATGGACAACAAGGCCATCATGGACGTGGCGCTCCGCGATATTCCCTACGATATCTTCGACGAGCTGACCGTGGACTACAAGTGCAACTGCTCCAAGGCCAAGATGGACGCCGTCATGCAGTCCCTCGGACGCAAGCAGGTACAGGACCTTCTCGCCGAGCAGGTTGCCGAGGGCAAGCCCGAGGAGCTGGAGATCGTCTGCCGCTTCTGCAATACCCGTTACACTTACACCAAGGAAGAACTGGACGGCATGGATTTTGCCAAAGCCTGAATTGAGATACAAGATACTGAGATACTAAGATACAAGATATTTTCTTGAGCCGTATCTCAGTATCTTGTATCTTAGTATCTCAGTATCTCATATCTTGTATCTCGAAAGGAGTTTGTTATGTCTCGCATCTGTACCTCCGTCGATCAGCTCATCGGCCACACCCCCCTGCTGGAGCTGACCAACATCGAAAAAGAATATGCCCTCCCCGCCCGCCTGCTCGCCAAGCTGGAGTCCTTTAACCCCGCCGGCTCCATCAAGGATCGGGTGGCGCTGTCCATGATCCTCGCCGCAGAG
>JAZQXS010000129.1:0-4000 GCA_045633025.1 Eubacteriales bacterium
CAGCCGCCCTCTGTAGATCACCATGAGTACGCACAGAGCCAGAATGAGCGACACAGACACGATATGGAATTCGCCGGAGGGAGTCGGACGGGTGGAAAAGCGCGGGGTATGGGACAAGAGATATTCCAACAGCTTCATGCCGACTCCTTTCTAACAGATGATCTTTGCCCTATTATACCACATAATCTCCGGGATTGCAAGTCTTTTCGTCAGCTTCCGCCGCCTTTTCGCGGCCGCGGCAGGCTCGGAAAATGCGTCCCACCAAGGAACATCCGATTGAGGCGAATGTATTGGTCGATATGTACAAAACAGAATTCGTTATTTCGTTCATTCTGACTCAAAAAGAACTCTTGACAAATGTGTCGTTTTGTATTATAATGATGCAATAGTTTTTATCACACTAAAGTGTTAAAGGAGACTGGATATTTCATGAAGCCTCTTCATAATCCCGATGTGGATGCGCTGTTCCGGGCTGTTCTTTCCCTGGAAACAGTAGAGGAATGCTACGCATTTTTCGAGGATGCCTGCACCATCAAGGAGATCCTGGATATCTCCCAGCGGCTCAAGGCAGCCAAAATGCTGGCAACGGGCGCCAATTACGCCGACATCAGTAAAGAGACCGGCATGAGCACTGCAACCATCAGCCGTGTCAGCAAGTGTCTGGAATACGGCGCCGGCGGGTATAAAATGGCGATTGAAAGAACGGAGACGTGCGAACTGCCCCAATAAGCATATACGCCGTCGGTTTCGGAGCGCAGACTCCACACACAGAAAAACCTCATATGCAAGGATACACACCATGAATGACATCTATTTCAAGCCCGAAGAACGGGCGGTATTTGCCCTGCGGGAGCTCTACCGCGGGTATGGATACCTTCCCTTTAAAATGAGCAAATTCGAAGAGTACGACCTCTACGTCCGCAACAAGGACTTCCTTGTCAGCGACCGCATCATCACCTTCACGGACATGGGCGGAAAGCTTTTGGCGCTCAAGCCCGACGTGACCCTCTCCATCATCAAGAACGGAGAGGATATTCCGGGCTATAAGCAGAAGGTCTGCTACAATGAAAACGTCTACCGCGTCTCGGGAAGCACCCACCATTTCAAGGAGATCCTGCAAACGGGTCTGGAATGCATCGGTGACCTGGACGCCTACGATATCTGCGAGGTGGTCACCTTGGCCGCCGCTTCCCTGGACACCGTAAATCAGAACTTCATTCTGGACGTATCCCACATGGGTATCCTGTCGGCCTTGCTGGATGATATGGCCGTCAGCCGGGATATGCGCCTGGACATTGCCCGTTGCATCGCCGAAAAGAACACCCATGATCTGACCCGTCTTTGCGGCGAGGCCGAGGTCAGCCCCGAGGATACGCGCACGCTGTGTGACTTCGTGGGCATTTACGGTGATATGGACGACGTCCTCACCCGCCTCGCCCCCATCTGCCGCCGTCACGAGGCCGCAACCATCGCGCTCTCCGAGTTGACCAATCTGCGGGATCATTTGAAGCAGACCCCCTTCGCCGACCGCATCCGCTTCGATTTTTCCATCATTAACGATATGACCTACTACGGCGGCGTGGTATTCTGCGGATTCCTGGACGGCATCTGCGAGTGCGTCCTCTCGGGCGGTCAGTACAACAAGCTCATGCGCCGCATGGGACGAAAGGCGGGAGCCATCGGCTTCGCGCTGTATCTGGATCTTTTGGAGGGCATGGAAGCTTCCTCCACCGTCTACGACGTGGACGTGCTGGTCTTATACGATCACAACACCTCCGCCTCCGACGTAACCGCCCGTGTGGCCGCTCTGCGCGCTGAAGGCAAAACCGTCTCGGCGCAGAGGGTCATTCCCGAAAAGCTCCGCTACGCCACTCTGTGTGACCTGAGAAAGGAGAGAGCAAGATGATCAATATTGCGCTTCCGAAAGGCCGACTCGGCGAGAAGGTCTACGCCATGTTCGCCGCCGCCGGATACGAGTGCCCCGCTCTGCTGGAAAACAGCCGTAAGCTCATTTTCGAAAATACCGAGGCCGGTGTCCGTTACTTCTGGGTCAAGCCCTCCGACGTGGCCATCTACGTGGAGCGAGGCGCCGCCGACATCGGTGTAGCCGGTAAGGATATCCTTCTGGAGTATCAGCCCGATGTGTTCGAGCTGCTGGATCTGAATCTCGGCAAATGCCGCATGGCCGTTGCAGCCATGCGCGAGTTCTACGACGACGGCCAGCGCACGCTGCGAGTCGCAACGAAATTCACCAACATCGCCGCCCAATACTACGCTTCCAAATGCCGTGACATCGACATCATCAAGCTCAACGGCTCCATTGAGATCGCCCCCATTCTGGGGCTGTCCGACGTCATCGTAGACATTGTAGAGACCGGCAAGACCCTTCAGGAAAACAATCTTGAGGTCAAGGAGACCATTCTCCCCATCTCCGCCCGTCTCATCTGCAATAAAGCGGCCTTCCGCTTCAAAACCGCCGAGATTGAAAAGATCACCGCCTACATGCGCCAAAGCGTAAACAGCCAGGCGTGATGCAAAGAAAGGACACGAATTCTCATGATTCAGATTTATAAATACGGCGAGGTTCCGAACAGCGAGATCTTCGCCCGCGACAACATTGCCTCCAACGTGGAGGGCATCGTCACGAATATCATTGCCGACGTAGTGGCAAACGGCGACGCCGCGCTCTATGTCTACGCCAAGAAGTTTGACAAGGCCGATCTCACCTCCCTTGAGGTTACCCCCGCCGAGATCGACGAGGCCTTCGCTTCGGTAGAGCCCGAATTCCTGGATATTCTTCGGGAAGCCGCCGCAAACATCCGCGCTTTCCACGAAAAGCAGGTTCGCAACAGCTTCATCATCAGCGAGCATGACGGCATCGTGATCGGTCAGAAGGTCACCCCCATCGAGAAGGTGGGTCTGTACGTACCCGGCGGCACCGCGGCGTATCCCTCCACCGTTCTGATGGATGCCATCCCTGCCAAAATTGCGGGATGCGCCGAGATCGTCATGGTCACACCTCCCTCTGCCGCAGGCAAGGTCAATCCCGTGATCCTGGCCGCCGCGAAGGTAGCCGGCGTTGACCGCATCTTCAAGGTGGGCGGCGCTCAGGCCGTGGCCGCGCTGGCTTACGGCACCGAGAGCGTGCCCCGCGTAGATAAGATCGTAGGCCCCGGCAACGCCTTCGTAGCCGAAGCCAAGAAGCAGGTCTTCGGCCGCGTTTCCATCGACATGATCGCAGGCCCCAGCGAGATCCTGGGCGTGGCGGACGCCACCTGTAACCCCACGTTCGTGGCCGCCGATCTCCTGTCCCAGGCCGAGCACGACCGCATGGCCAGCGCTGTGCTGGTCACCGATACCTACGCGCTGGCTGAAGCCGTCTCCGCCGAGTTGGAGCGTCAGATCCCTCTGCTCCCCCGCGCCGATATCGCGCGGGAATCCATCGACAAGAACGGCAAGATCATCGTGGCCGAGGGCAACCTCATGCTGGCCATCGACATCGCCAACGAGATCGCTCCCGAGCACCTGGAGCTTGCCATGGACAACCCCTTTGACTATCTGGACAAGGTCAAGCACGCCGGCTCCATCTTCATGGGCAAGTACTGTCCCGAGGCGCTGGGCGACTACTTCGCAGGTCCCAACCACACCCTGCCCACCAGCGGCACCGCCCGTTTTTCCTCCCCCCTCTCGGTGGATGATTTCGTCAAGAAGTCCCAGTTCACCTACTACACCCGCGACGCGCTCTCCAAGGTGGCCGACAAGGTAGCCTTCTTTGCAGAGAAGGAAGGCCTGTCTGCCCATGCCCGCAGCGCAACCGTCCGCTTTGCGGAGGAGGGCAAATAATGAGCCGCTTTTTCAGCCACAGGCTTGATAAGCTGGTTCCCTACACCCCCGGCGAGCAGCCGAGGGATATGCAGTATATCAAGCTCAATACCAACGAATCCCCCTTCCCCCCCTCCCCCGCCGTGGTGGAGGCGGCCGCCCGCGAGGCGGGACGGCT
>JAZQXS010000130.1:0-3516 GCA_045633025.1 Eubacteriales bacterium
CAAGCAGGCAACAAATGCAACAGAGAATCAAACGGCGCATGGGAAGCTCCTTTCGAGGGGGTTCCCTTTATTTTATGCACGAAAGCGGGGAAATATCTGCAAAAGCCCTTGCAAGCGCGGGCATTTTGTGGTACAATAGAGAATATAGCGGAGAGCGCCCCGCCGCTCTCGACCAATAGAGCTTTGCCAGCTCCGAATGATTTTTAGGGAAGGAGTTTTCACTATGCCAAGTCCCATGATGCCCGACTACATGTTCCGCACCTTTGACGAGATCACCCCTGCCTTCTTACAAAAGCTCGGTGTCTCCGCCATTCTGGCCGACATCGACAACACCTTAGCCCCCTACGAGCAGCCCGAGCCGGACGACCGCATCCGTGGCTGGATCGCGTCCCTCGCCGAGGCGGGCATCGGCATCGCCTTCGTCTCAAACAATGACTGGGAGCGAGTCAATCTGTTCAACGCCACCCTCGGCGTTCCCGCCTACGCCAAGAGCGGCAAACCCTTCAAAAAGAATCTGATCCGCGCCATGGAGGAGCTGGGCGGCACCCGTGAGACCACCGTTATGCTGGGAGATCAACTCCTCACCGACGCGCTGGCGGGGCATAATCTGGGGGTCAAGTGCATCATCGTGCCCCCCATTCGGGATAAGAAGAATGCGTTCTTCAAGTTCAAGCGATGGCTGGAGAGGCCGACCGTGAGGAAATTTAAGAGGAAAAATGGGATTGATTGGTGAGACAATGCCAAAACAGGTGTTTCCATGACGGAAGCACCTGTTTTCGCATGTATGCGGTTTATAATTCCTTCTGCATGATGAAATATCGCCCGTCCTGCTCACCGGACAGGTCGCGGATGACGGTAAATCCCGCTTTCTCGTAGAGGGACAGGCGGGCGTTGAACCATTCCTTGTCCAAAGTCATCCGCTCCAAGGGATAGACCTCGGCGTGGGTAAAGCCCTTCTTTTTGGCTTCCGTCAGCGCATGATCCAACAGCTTTTCCTCGATCCCGCTGTTTTGGAAGAAACGGGCGACCAGGATCTCCACAATGGCGAGGATCTTTGCTCCCTCGGGAGCGGTGGGGATGGCTTGCTCCTCCTCGGGGATGGGGAGACCTTTGTATTTTTCCTTGACCCCACAGTTACAGCAGGCCAAAATGTCATTCCCGATATAAGCGGCGTAGCCGCCCATGACGCCGCCGCCCACCAGTTTCTCCACCGCGTCTTTGTAGAAGCCCAGCATGGCTTCGTGGGCATAGCCGGGATAGCTTTTCATCCATTCCCGGAGGGTGTCCTCGTGGTAGGGCAGATCAAAAGCGATACTGAAATTGAAATAATTGGATTCGCATATGTGCTGCTGGCAGAATTGGAAGTAGGAAAACCACTCGTGGCGAAACAGGGGATGGCAGCCGACCTGCTCGTCCACGATGCGCCGCCGCAAGCCCTCAGCGGCAGGGTCGGCCAGCATGGTAACTTCGGTATTCACCAAACCGTGAAGGGCTCCGTGGTGATGCACCTCGTGGGTCAGAAGATCAAACAGAGGCGAGCGGTATGGATAGGTGCCGAAGGGGATCTCGTCATATTTCTTGGCCGCCTCGTAGGCTTTGGTCAGAGCGGCGGCGAAGCCTTCCGTGTCCCCTTCCTCGCGGCACAGCTCGGCCTCCCATGTGTACGTGCCGGGGAGGCAGTTGGTGTAGAGGATATCCTCGCCAAGCAGGGTGTCCAGAAGGGTATAAGCAGCCGCAAGAGCTTCACGGCTATGGTTGGCAAGCAACCTGCCGTAAAGGTTCATGGTGTCCTGACGGAGCTTTTCCTGTTGGTAGCGGCGTTTTTCATTCCCCTCGCAAAACCTGGTCACCCGCTGGGGATCCTTACAGAGACCGGCCAGCTCCATGGCCTCCTCGCGGTTGCCCATAGCCAAGAGAGTTTCTGCCAGCATGAAGGTATAGCTCTCGTTTTCGGGGTATTCGTTGTGCAGCCCGCGAAAATGGATGGCGGCGCGGTTAAGGAACAGATCGCGGGTGGGACGGGACTCGGCGCGCTCGCCGAGGAATTTCTCATCACAGGCGCGACGGTAACGGAAGGTCTCGTCGTCAGGAAACTCCTTCAGGGCATCCAAGGACACCAGCAAGGTCAGCTCCTCGCCAAACGGAATCGCCTTTTGAAATCTTTCCTCCAGCTCCTTACGGCGGTCACCGCCCAGGAGCAGATCGACCACGATCCCCAGCTCCTTCGACAACGGGAGCAACAGGGTAATATCCGGCATGGTCTGCCCCGTCTCCCACTTAGAGATGGCTTGGGGTGTCACACCGATGGCTTGGGCTAAAGCCTCCTGTGTCAATCCCTTCTCGCGGCGGAGGCGGCGGATGGTAGCGGCGACGGCGGCGGGATTGGTGGCAGGCTGGGACGCGGACATGGCATATCCTCCTTCGGGTGGTATTTCTGCGTTTATTATAGCATATCACGGGAAAAAATGCAAGAAAAAAAACGGATAGGAAGGGACAACCGGTGGTTGAGGGATTCAAATTGGGTTTATTTGAGGGAACCTCTGAAAATCTTTTCTCACCCTATTGCAAAATCCCACTGAATCTGTTAAAATAATAGCAGAAACAAACCCCGCGTGGCGGGATGACTTCATCCCCGTCAGAAAGGAACACATATGATCGACTTCAAGACCATCACCACCCCCACCTTCGGCCCCGGCGGAAACGGAGAGTGGTTCAAATCCGAGGGCGGTAAGTCTACCGTCCAGGCGCCGGGCTGGCTGGAGAGCAAGGGTCTGGACGCCTACGAGTACGAGGCCGGCAAGGGCATCATGGCCGGAGAGGGAGCGCTGTCCGCCATCGGACAGAAGGCGCGGGAGCACAATATCCTCATGTCCCTCCATGCGCCCTACTTCATCTCTCTGTCCTCGGTAGAGCCCGAGAAACGGGACAACAGCATCGGATACATTCAGAAATCCCTGTGGGCGGCCGAGCTCTTGGGCGCGGATACCATCGTCATCCACAGCGGCAGCGCGGGCAAGATCTCCCGCGAGGAGGCCATGCGGCTGTCCTGCGACACCCTCGCCCGCCTCATGGAGACCGTGGGGGATACCCCCATCCGCCTGGGGATCGAAACCATGGGTAAGCGCAACCAGCTCGGCACGCTGGATGAGGTCATCGAGCAATGCAAGGTGGATCCCCACTTCCACCCCGTGGTGGATTTCGGCCATCTCAACGCCCGTGACCGCGGCGGTCAGTTCCCCGACAAAGACAGCTACCGCCGTGTGTTCCACAGCATCGCGGACAAATTGGGCACCGAGTACGCCTCCCACCTCCATTGCCACTTCTCCAAGATCGAGTACACCGACGCGGGGGAGAAGCGGCACGTGACCTTTGAGGATACGGTCTACGGCCCCGAATTCGAGCCGCTCATGGAGGCCATTATCACAGACGGACTCTGCCCCCGCATCATCTGCGAGTCGGACGGCACCATGGCGGAGGATGCGCTGGCCATGAAGCAGTATTGGCTGGCTCATAAGG
>JAZQXS010000131.1:0-2288 GCA_045633025.1 Eubacteriales bacterium
CAAACCCAGTTACATTATACTCGGAGGTTTAACTCTTTTCAACACTTTTTGTTTCGGGCTTGCTTGTAGCTCGCCCGCTTTATTGTCGCTTCGCTCGTTTTCGGCTCCCCCAGTAGAACTGGGGGGTTATTTGGATACCAACCAAAGACTCGGCAGAGATATTTCCCTGCCGAGTCTTTTTATTCAGTTACCGATCTCTATATCAGACAAGACCCTGAGCGAGCATAGCGTCGGCAACCTTCTCGAAGCCTGCGATGTTTGCGCCGGCAACCAGGTCGCCCTCCATGCCGTACTTCTTGGCGGCGGCAACGGAGTTGTTGAAGATGTCAGACATGATCTGGTGGAGCTTGGCATCCACTTCCTCAGCAGTCCAGGAGTAGCGCATGGAGTTCTGGCTCATCTCGAGACCGGAAACGGCAACGCCGCCTGCGTTAACTGCCTTGGAGGGAGCGATGGCAACGCCATTCTCCTTGAGGTACTCAAATGCCTCTGCGGTGGTGGGCATGTTGGAAACCTCAACGTAGTACTTCACACCGTTGGCGACGATATTCTTAGCATCCTCGATGCCAACCTCGTTCTGGGTAGCGCAAGGCATGATAACATCAACCTTCTGCTCCCAAGGACGCTTGCCGGCGAAGAACTGCGCACCGAACTTGTCGGCGTAGTCCTGCACCTTGTCGCGGCCGGAGGCGCGCATCTCCAGCATGTAAGCGATCTTCTCCTCGGTGTTGATACCGTCAGCATCGTAGACGTAACCGTCGGGACCGGAAATGGTAACGACCTTACCGCCCAGCTCGGTGATCTTCTTGACAGTACCCCAAGCTACGTTACCGAAGCCGGAGACAGCGAAGGTCTTGCCCTTGATGTCCTCGCCCAGGTACTTCAGCATCTCGACGGTGTAGTAAACAGCGCCAAAGCCGGTAGCCTCGGGACGGATGAGAGAGCCGCCGTAGGCGCGACCCTTACCGGTCAGCACGCCCTCATAGCGGTTGACCAGTCTCTTGTACTGGCCGTACATATAGCCAACCTCGCGGGCGCCAACGCCGATATCACCGGCGGGAACGTCGGTATCGGGGCCGATGTGGCGGAACAGCTCGGACATGAAGCTCTGGCAGAAGGCCATGATCTCACGGTCAGACTTGCCGCGGGGGTCAAAGTCGGAGCCGCCCTTACCGCCGCCCATAGGCAGGCCGGTCAGGGAGTTCTTGAAGGTCTGCTCAAAGCCCAGGAACTTGCTGATGGACAGGTTTACGGAGGGGTGGAAACGGAGGCCGCCCTTGTAAGGGCCGATCGCGCCGTTGAACTGGACGCGGTAGCCGGTGTTTACCTGAGCCTGTCCCTTGTCGTCTACCCACGGAACGCGGAACATGATCACGCGCTCGGGCATAGTCATGCGCTCAAGCAGAGCTTCCTTGCGGTACTTCTCCTCATTGGCCTCAACAACGGGGCGAAGAGAATCCAGAACCTCTTTAACGGTCTGGTGGAACTCGGGCTGGCCGGGGTTTTGGGCGATCACTTTGTCAATGATCTCGTCAACGTAAGACATAATTTTATCTCCTTATGTATGGAATCAGATACACCGAAACGGTGTCCGTCGGAGTGAAGACGGATACCGTCTCATCCTATGTTCCACATTATACACCATTCCTCGCAGAATTGCAAGTACTTTTTTAAAATTTGCAAGAAAATTTTTTCAAATTTCATTTTGAATCGTTTTTTTCACCGATTTCAGTTTTTTTTCACTCGTTATGAAATTTTCTTCATTCTTCCTCCCACAAGCTCATCCCACCATCAAAAAACTCCGTTTTTTTAGGCGAAAAATCTTCTCGCCGCTTTTCATGCGCTGAATATTTAGAGATCCCCTTAAATCACTCTTGCATCCCTCTCCATTTTGTGCTATAATATATAACACACCCCTGCATACCCAACGTTGAAACGAAAGGAATCTGCTATGAAATATTTGTTTTCGGATTTTTACTTTCTCTGCGGCGCGGCCGCTAAAGAGACCCACACTGTGGGAGATGCCTACCGCCGCATGGCTGAGCTGATGGGGATTCCCGTCACGGAAAACGCTCTGCTCTTCACCTTGAAGGGTCTTTATGAGGGCGGGTATATTCAAGTAAGCCCTGACAGCACCGCCAACGGGGTCATTACTGCCTCCACCCCGCTGTCGGTAACCGAGGCCGGACAAAAAGCGGCAACGGTTTCCGGACTGCAAAAGCTCTTTGGCGAGGCCAAGGCATTCAACAAAAACGAGGTAAAATTCTGCGGTTTGGAGCGTCCGGAAA
>JAZQXS010000132.1:0-1742 GCA_045633025.1 Eubacteriales bacterium
GTTTCGGGGATCAGGGCTTGCCCACCGTAGCCCGGCTCCACCGTCATGACCAGCAGCATGTCCGCCACGCCCACGAAGGGGAACAGCACGCTGGCCGGGGTTCTGGGAGAGATGGCGATGCCGCAGGGAATTTCCTTTTGCTTGATGGCCAAAAGGGTCTCCATGGGATTCTTTACGCTCTCATAATGAAAGGTAACGATGTCCGCGCCGGCTCTGATAAAGCTGTCTATATGCTTCAGGGGATCCGAGATCATGAGATGTACGTCAAAGAGCAGATTGGTGTGGGGGCGAATGGAGGAGATCAACCCGGGGCCGAAGGAGATGTTGGGTACGAAATGCCCGTCCATGACGTCCAGATGCAGGTAATTGGCGCCCGCATCTTCCACGCGAGCGATCTCATTGCGCAGATCCGAAAAATCGGCAGCCAGCAGAGAAGGGGAGATATAGAGCATGGTGATTCCTTTCCTATACGGCTCAAGCCGCAAACTTTGTAACATTGACGCGGGGGTTGTCATAAAATGGCGTGTGAGATATCCGTGCGGCCGCGCGGCCGGGATGCTCCGCCGGGGGATCATGCAGGATGTTTTCGCACAAGCCGCGCGCGCCGCGCGTATCCCGGAGATGCCTTCAAGGGGAACCCGTTGGGGCATCTCCGCTTTTTGACGGGGACGGCTCCGGGATCATTCGATCAGGCACACCGCATGAGCGGCGATGCCCTCTCCGGAGCCCGTAAAGCCCAAGCGCTCCTCCGTGGTGGCCTTGACGCTGACAGACTCCACGGGGACACCGAAGGCCTCGGCAATATGCGCGCGCATGGCGGGGATGTGAGGGGAGAGCTTGGGCGCCTGGGCGATCACCGTGGCGTCCACGTTGACCAAACGGTAGCCTCTCTGCGCCATGACCTCGGCCACGCGGCGAGTGAGCATAAGGCTGTCCGCGCCCTTGTAGGCGGGATCGTTGTCGGGAAACAGCTTTCCGATATCCCCCGCGGCCATGGCGCCCAGCACCGCGTCCATGATCGCGTGGAGCAGGACGTCGGCGTCCGAGTGTCCCAAAAGCCCCTTCTCAAAGGGGATATCCACCCCGCCCAGGATGCATGGGCGTCCTACCACCAGGCGGTGGACGTCGTAACCGTGACCGATCCTCATTTGGCGGTCTCCGCGGCGGTCTCCGCGGCTTTTTGGCGAGCCTCCAGAATGGCCGTGGCAAAGATGACGTCGGAGGGCTCGGTGATCTTGATGTTCTCTCGGTTGCAGGCCACCATCTTGACGGGGACGCGGATGTGCTCCAGCATCTGGTTGTCGTCGGTGGCGGTCATGCCCTCATCGCGGGCAACGTACGCGGCGGCGCGGTAGAGATTCAGCGCAAAGACCTGGGGGGTTTGCGCCATCCAGACGTATTCGCGGTCGGGGGTGGAATCGATGAAGGCCGAGGAATCGCATACCTTGACGGTGTCGGTGGCCTTGATGCCCGCCGAGGCGGCGTTCCACTGGTAGGCCGCGTGGCAGACCCGTTGGATCTCGTCGGGGGTGATGAGGCAGCGCGCCGCGTCGGCGATGGCCACGAACTTACAGCGCTCGTCCACCTCGTCGGAGCCGAGACGGGCGGATTCCTGACGGGTCTCCCCGCCCTTGACCACCTTGGTGAGCTTGGTCAGACCGTAGGTCTCCTTGAAGCCGTCGTAGAGGGAAAGCTCATCCTCCCTCGCCACCACGATGATCTCATGGATGGTGTCGGCGGCC
>JAZQXS010000133.1:0-3100 GCA_045633025.1 Eubacteriales bacterium
TTGCAGACCGTTTTGTATGATGACCGCTTCCGCGTTCTGCGTACGGGACGTGTGGCCGGGGTGAATACCTTGTTCAAGCCGGCGGACGTGGTGCGCGAGAACGTGGACGGGATGATCCGGGAGCTGCTGCAGGGAGACGAAGGGGACGAGCCCGTCACCGAGCTCCAAGCGGCAGACCTCTGCCTGGTCGGCGCGGAGAATATCGTGCAGACGGCGCTCTCCCGCTACGCGCGGGTGGAGCAGGTGTTTTTTCACGGAGAGCCCAGCACGGGGCTTGCCGCTACGCTCAAAACCGAGGGCGCTGTCACCCTGTCGGGAACCGGCTCGGACGCCTTTTTCGTCAAAAACGGCAAGGTTCTCACCTGTGTCGGCGGCTGGGGTCCCCTGCTGGGAGATGAGGGAAGCGGCTATGAGATCGGCCTCAACGCCCTCAAGGCCGCGATCTATTCTTTCGACGGCCGCCGTCGGAAAACCAAGCTCTACGATTTGGTCATGGAGCATTGGAATCTGGATCGCCTGTGGGACATCGTAACCCATCTGGCAGGGAATCCCGATGCCCGCCACGAGGTGGCCTCTGCCGCGCGCTTGTGCGCGGCCGCCGCGAACGCGGGGGATCAAGTGGCTCTCGGTATCTATGAGCACGCCGCTCTGGAGCTGTTTCGCCAGACCCGATGCGTGATCGACCCCAACCGAGAGAGTTGGGACGGAACGGCCGTCATCATGGGCGGCGCATGGAAGGGATGTCCGCGGATGTTCGAGGTGTTCCGTAAGGAGATCGAACTGCTGTATCCCGAGGCGCGGGTGGAAAAGCCTGCGTACGAGCCGGTCGTGGGCTGTGTGGTTCTGCGCTGCCTGCGCGACGGACTCTCCCTGCAGGAGATCCGAGAGGGACTGGCCTGCGGGTTCGGTGAATTTTTGTATGAATGAAAGGAATGACAACTATGAGCGTGATCCAACAGTACTATAACCGCATCGGCGAGATCATGGAAGAGGTTTTCGAGCAGGAAGCCGATAACATGGAAAAGGCCGCGCAGGTATTGGCCGAAGCCAACCGCGAGGGACGTTCCATCTTTGGCTTTGGCTGTAACCACGCGGGACTCATCACCCTGGAGTTGTTTTACCGTACCGGCGGCATGGTGACCGTCAACCCCATCCGCGCCCCCGGCATGATGCTGGAGCTCTCTCCGCCCACCATGACCAGCGAAATGGAGCGCATTCCCGGCTACGGTAAGATCATTTTGAACAATGAGCCTGCCAAGGCGGGCGACGTGCTCATCATCCATTCGGTGTCGGGGCGAAACGCCGTGACCATTGACATGGCTGAGTGCGCCGGAGAGAAGGGAATGACGGTGATCGTGGTGACCAACATGAACACCGCCACCAGCGTGACTTCCCGCCACCCCTCGGGAAAGATGCTCCATGATTTTGCGGATATCCTCATCGATAACCACGGCGACTTAGGTGACGCCGCCATCAAGCTGGAGGGCTTTGACCAGAAGCTGGCCTCCTCCTCCACCGTTGTGGGCGCCGCGATCCTCAACGCCGTGACCGCCCGTGCCTCCGAGATCCTCTGGGAGCAGGGAATCAAGCCCCCCGTGTTCATGAGCGGCAATATCGACGGCGGCGACGCCTATAATAAGGCCGTCATCGCAGAGCACAAGGATAATATTTTCTACATGTAATCAAAAGGAGAAAAGAACAATGTTGATCGACAGATACCATGAGGCCGTTGAAAATCTTTTGAAGACCGTCCGCGAGACCCAGCGGGAGAATATCATTAAGGCTGGCGAGCTGGTCGCCAACGCCGTCGAAACCGGCCATAAGGTCTATCTCGGCCATATCGTACACGGCATTGAGATGGATCTCATCTACCGCGGCGGCGGCCCCATCTTCTATAAGCAGTACGGCGGGGACACCGAGCTCAAGGAGGGCGACGTGCTGTTCGTTTCCTCGGTTTCGGGTCGTACCAAGTCGGTGGTAGACCTGGCTTGGGACGCCATGCAGAAGGGGGTTATCGTGATCGCCCTCACCAGCATGACCTACGCCACCCAGGTTGACCCTGTTCATGAGTCGGGCAAGAAGCTCTATGAGTTCGTCACCCTGACTCTGGACAACTGCGCTCCCGCCGCGGAGGCTATGCTGGACGTGGAGGGTATCGAGGCCGCCTTCGCCGCATCCTCGGGCATTTCCTCGGATTACATCATGTGGAGTCTCACCTCGGTCTGCGTGGAGAAGATGCTGGCCGACGGCTTTACCCCCGGTATCCTCAAGAGCGCCAATTTCCCCGGCGGTAACGATTACAACAAGACCGTCGTGGAGCCCCACTACGACGAGTTTGGATGGTAACGATACCAAAAAACAAGCTATCGCGGGTTTCGCGGTGGCTTGTTTTTACGTGAAAAAGCCCCGCGTGAGCGGGGCAGGGGTTTATTCTGCGAGGAGCTGTTCCACTTCGTTCCGCTGTGCGCTTGTGTACGCGCCGATGGTCGATTCGAACCACTTTTGTTCGAGAAAATCATCTGCAAAAGCATCCATGACCTTTTGCGCGATTCTGAACTGCGTATGGGCTTTTTCGAGCTCTCCGTTTTCTTTCAGGCGCTTTCCTGCGATGATGAGCATATCGATCAGACATTCCGCCGAGATATTCTTTTGCTTCTGCGCGGCCTCGTAGCTGTCCTCTCCGTCCAGAAGGGACGCCATAAGCTCCAGCTTGGAAAAATAAATTTCGGGAATGATCTCCAGCGCGGGTCGGATTAGATCCGTCTGACCGTTTTCCTTGTAGCACATAGCCAGGATACGGCACGCATCGTATTTTACGGAATCGTCCCCGGTTGCTTCTATGAGGGTCTTGCAAAGGGAAATTACCTCGTCTGCTCGCGCCCGAAAATCCAGCGTATAGAGCAGATTGTTCAGAATAATATCATTCCCGGGAAATCTCTGTAAGCCCTCGCGCAGGATCTGCTCGGCCTTGGCGGGATTGTCGGAGCGGTATCGGTACGCTTCATGGCGGATCGCATCCACCTGCTTTTCGGTCTCGTACAGATTGAAGTCAAACAGCTCGTCGGTCGAGACCCCGAAAAAGGACGCGATGGCGGGGATC
>JAZQXS010000134.1:0-4275 GCA_045633025.1 Eubacteriales bacterium
CAACGCCCAAATGAAAGGCATAATGGTGGCGGTGGGAGCAAGACCCATGGCCAGGCTGCAAACGGTTGAGCCGCCAAGACCGATGGCGACCATGAACTTGGGGCGGATCTTGGTGCCGACGATGCCGTTGATGAACTGACCCGCACCGTAGGCCAGCATGAAGCAGGGAAGGATCGCGGCGGCGAAATCCTTGGTCAGGAAGCCCTCGTTGATCATGTCGGGAACACAGGCGGAGAGATTCTTACGGCCGAGGTAGCTGCAGGCGTAGGACAAAAAGCAGAACAGGAAAAGCTGGGTCGCGCACCGACTAATACGGCGTGACGTCCATTCCGCGCCGGCGGAAGCGGGCGGGGTGACGGTTTTTTTCATGGTGGTACCTCCTGGATGTGATTTTTCCGCGTCCTTAGCGGTCATATAACTAATTACCTATTATAGCACGTATCGGGAAATTTTGCAAGGGGTAAAAATGAATAGTTTCCCAATGCGTTTTTTGGTATTTTTGTGCGACAAGACGATGGAGATACAAACAGAAGAAATGAGGCGTAAAAAGCCCGCAATCTTCTGCCGGCACGGAAGACAGGCTTGCGTTGCGTGTCGAAAAACGTCCTTATGACAAATCCATAAAATTTCCCGAAACCTATTGAAAAATTCTTAAAAATAGTGTATAATATACTTGAATAAATTTATGAAAGGCAGGTACACCACTATGTCGGTTCGCCTCAACACCAATTACCTTTCCACCTTCGTTTCCGCCGAGGAGCTGGCCAATATCCAGCCCCAGGTCAACACGGCTCACGAGCTTCTCACCTCCCGCACCGGCGCAGGAAACGACTTCTTGGGCTGGACAACTCTCCCTGTGGATTACGATAAGGAGGAATTCGCTCGCATTAAGGTCGCCGCAGAGAAGATCAAGAAGTCCTGCGACGTATTCATCGCCATCGGTATCGGCGGCTCCTATCTGGGCGCCCGCGCCGTCATCGAGTTCCTTAAGTCCCCCCTCTACAACAATCTTCCCAAGGATACCCCCGACATTTACTTCGCAGGTAATACCATCTCCGCCGTCGCCATCGACGAGCTGCTGAAGATCTGCGAGGGCAAGGACGTTTGCATCAACGTCATCTCCAAGTCGGGTACGACTACCGAGCCTGCCGTGGCCTTCCGCGTACTCCGCGCTCTGCTGGAAAAGAAGTACGGCGTCGAGGGTGCTCGCGAGCGCATCTTCGTCACCACCGACAAGGCAAAGGGCACGCTCAAGCACTTCTCCGACGAGGCAGGCTACGAGACCTTCGTGGTGCCCGACGACGTGGGCGGCCGCTTCTCTGTGCTGACCGCCGTGGGTCTGCTCCCCATCGCCGTGGCTGGTATCGACATCGACGGTCTTATGAACGGCGCCGCCGCCGCTATGGAGGCCTATAAGACCCCCGATCTGGCGCAGAACGACTGCTACAAGTACGCCGCTATCCGTAATATCCTCTACCGCAAGGGCAAGACCACCGAAATTCTGGTGGGCTACGAGCTCTACGCCGCTATGCTCAACGAGTGGTGGAAGCAGCTCTACGGCGAGTCCGAGGGTAAGGATCAGCGCGGTATTTTCCCCGCCTCGGTCATCTTCTCCACCGACCTGCACTCCTTGGGTCAGTACATCCAGGATGGTATGCGTAACCTCTTTGAGACCGTTATCTCGGTGGAAAACAACCCTGTGGTGTTCCCCATCCCCGACGATCCTGCCAACATCGACGGTCTGAACTTCCTGTCGGATATGGATCTCAATCAGGTCAAGAAGACCGCCATGCAGGCGACCCTCCTGGCGCACGTGGACGGCGGCGTACCCAATATGCTCATCGAGCTGGCTGACCGTACCGCCTATTCCTTGGGTTACCTCATTTACTTCTTTGAGCTGGCTTGCGCTATTTCCGGTTATATGCTGGGCGTCAATCCCTTCAACCAGCCCGGCGTAGAGGCGTATAAGAAGAATATGTTCGCCCTTCTGGGTAAGCCCGGCTACGAGGATGCCAAGGCCGCTTTGGAGGCCAGATTGGGCTGATCATTTTTACTTGTGTAAAATTGCCAAAAACATCTTGTTAGATTTTTACGAAAAATTTTCGTAAGTACTTGCAATTTTACCGAAAATATGCTATAATATATCAAACCTATCGTAGCAATACGATATGGCAGAGCGACCTGCAAGGCGCCCGCTTTGGCGGCCGCTGAACAGATGGAAAGGAAGAACATAGATATGATTAAATTACTTGTTGGCGTAAAAGGAACGGGCAAGACCAAGGCCCTGATCTCGGCTGTAAATGAGGCTCTGGAGACTTCCAAGGGCTACGTAGTGTGCATCGAGAAGGGTGCGACCCTCCGCCATGAGATCAACTACAAGGTACGCCTTGTCAATACAGATGATTACCTGATCGACAACGCTGCCGCTCTGGGCGGCCTGGTTTCCGGTATTCTCGCAGGCAACAGCGACGTGACCGACCTGTTCATCGACGGTACCCGCAAGATCTGCGGCTACGACATGGAGGCTCTGGACAAGTTCCTGGCCGACCTGGAGAAGATCATCCGCGATTCCGACCTGAACGTCACCATTACCGTCTCCTGCGCTCCTGAGGAAGCTACCGAGACCATGAAGAAGTACCTGTAAGAGGTATTTTCCATACCAAACAAGGCGGACGGTGGGTTTTCCACCGTTCGCCTTGCCATTTCACGTTTCCTTTTTGAAGGGAGGAGCCCGCCATGTTCCGCATCCGCCTTGCGGGGATCACCGTCGAGATCGATAACCGCCATAATCACGTCTTCGAGCTGTGCCGCGACTACCTCTGCGCTGACGGCGCGACCGCTTTTCGCGTGGCAGTTTCCAACGCCGAGACGCAGGAATATCAAGCCTCCTGCGGCCGTCCCTTGACCCTGCCCGAGGCGGAGAGCCACCTGCTCTACCGCCGCATCTGTGAGCGTATGCCCGCCTATGGGGCGTTCCTTCTTCATGCCTCGGTGATCGAGATGGAGGGACGGGGCTACGCATTCTCCGCCCGCCGCGGGGTAGGGAAGTCCACCCATACCGCCCTGTGGCAGAAGCATTTCCCGGGACGGGCTACCGTCATCAACGGCGATAAGCCCCTCATCCGCCGCGCCCCTGACGGGCGTTTCTGGGCTTACGGTACTCCTTGGTGCGGCAAGGAGGGCTTGCAGGTCAACCGCAAATGCCCCCTTACGGCCATCTGCTTTTTGGAGCAGGGGGATACCAACGGAGTCGCGGTCAGCTCGGCCGCCGACACCGCCGCTCGCCTCATGGAGGCTACTATCCTCCCCCCCGACCCCGACGGGCAGGATCGCCTCGCCGCCTTGATCGGCGCTACCGTGCGGGATATTCCCGCCTTCACCCTCTCCTGCCGTCCCGACGTGGAGGCCGCGGAGGTGGCTTATGAATTTTTGGCGGGGGTATGAATATCATGATTGTAGGGATCGGTGTCCCTCCGAGCTTGTTCGGTTACGGTCTGTAAAAGGCAGAGCGTTTGTGAACCATCGGGGACGCCGGTCCCTACTTGGGCATGAATACCTCTCACCAACAAGCTCAACCGCAGGTTGCATCCCCATCAAAAAATAAGTTATTGTATTTGTCCGCGCCGTGTGCTATAATATGGTCAGAATCCGGATTCAAATACAAGTAACGAGGTGATTATATGACAATTGGCGAGAGAATCAAAGCTCTTCGAAAACAGAATGATCTGACCCAGGAAAAGCTGGCGGACTATCTCGGCGTTTCCTACCAGGCGGTTTCCAAGTGGGAATGTGGGGCAAGCTGTCCCGACCTCGCCCTGATCGGGCCGCTGACCAGATTGCTCCATGTGACGGCTGACGAGTTGTTGGGACTGACTCCCCCGTGCACCGACGAGCGCAAGGCGTATTTTGATGCGGAATATCACGAGTTTTGGAAAAAGGATTGCGAGGCGGATCTGGAGATCGCGCGACAGGCGGTGGCGGAATATCCCGGGGATTTTCGGTATTTGTACTGGTTGGCAACCACCGAATGGTTTGTGGGAGACGGTGTTGAGATAGATCGGGATCTGCTGGAAAGCTCAGCCCGTCATAACCTGTTTATTTTGGAAAACTGCGTGGAGCCCTATCTCCGCAACGGGGCCATCTCGGGCTTGGTGTATGCATATATAAGCTTGGATGATCCGAACGAGGCGAAAAAGTATGCCATGATGTATCCCGAGGATGCCGAAACCAGCCGCGATGAGCTGCTTTCCTGGTGCCTGAAGGGGGATGAGCTGG
>JAZQXS010000135.1:0-7930 GCA_045633025.1 Eubacteriales bacterium
AACAACCCAGTGGGTAGGGACCCACGGTGAAGGCAAATATCCATCCATGAAACAGCGAGTAAATACATACGACAGCATTTTTTTGAAAGTTTAGGGGATTCTTAAGGCCCCTTTTCAAAGGGGCCTTAAGCCGCCGGAGGCACGCTTTTTATAAAGGGTTAATATTGAGAGTCCTTAAAAGAATTTTCAATAAATTGAGGATCCGCATAAGCGGGATGGATAGGGAGCCGCAAAAATAAAAACGCCCCTTTGGCATAGACCAAAAGGTGCGTTTCAGAATTCCTGACCGAGAGGCGAGGGGATCGGGGCTCGTTTGAAAAATGACAGTCTCCCTACGGGTTGCCCAAGGAGCGGCGAACTTCTCGCTCTTGGGTCGTACTGCTATTTTTCAAACAGGCCACAGAAGGAACGGGCGTCACCCGATACGTCAAAGGGGACATCCGAGGAATGGATTCCCTCGGAGATCACTCCTCCTCAGTAAATTCGCCGCCGACTTTTTCGAAGTCCTCCTTGGATGCGCCGCACAGGGGGCAAACCCAATCCGCAGGCAGATCCTCAAAATCAGTACCTTCCTCGATACCGTTGTCGGGATCACCCGCTTCAGGGCGGTATTCATAACCGCACAACTCGCAAGCATATACGCTCATTTCCAGACCCTCCTTCCGAGTGATAATGATTTTCCTCGCAGAGCCGCGGGGCGTCTGCGAAAGTCCGTAGTATATAATATAGCAAGACAGCCGATTTGTCAAGTGTATTCCACAGAATTTATAAAAATTTCACATTTGCCCAAATCCGGCCGAAAAGCGCCCCGGGATTTGCCGTTTTTTACATTCCAACCTCCGTGTCGAACGCCGCGACGGCCTCTCCTTTATACCAAAACCTCGCCCGAGGCCGGATAAAGGCACGGACGAGGCTTTGTTGCGTGATGATTCGCGTTAATTGCGAAACGTTGCGCGCGGTCAATCGTTCTTGATGTGAACGTCCATCTGGTTGAAGGGGATCTCAATGCCCTCTGCGTCGAAGCGCTCCTTGACCGTCTCCAGCATGTCGAACTTGACCGTCCAGTAGTCTTCGCTCTGCACCCAGACGCGGGTGGTGATGCTGATGGAGGAGGAGCTGTGCTCGCTGACGCGGATGAAGGGCGCGGGCTCCTTCAGAATGAGGGGATGAGCCTCAATGATCTCGGAGAGGATCGCCTTGGCCTTCTTGAAGTCAGAGGCGTAGGAGATGGAGAACACCTCGTCCACGCGGCGGGTGTCCTTCATGGAGTAGTTTACGATGGAGCCCGAGGAAAGAGCGCCGTTGGGGATGTACACGGTTTTGTTGTCGGTGGTACGGAGCTTGGTGTTGGTGATGTGGATATCCTCTACCGTACCCGAATAGCCCTGTGCCTCGATGAAATCGTCGACGCGGAAGGGACGGGTCAGAATGATGAGGACGCCGCCCGCCAGGTTGGACAGGGCGCCGTTGACCGCGAGACCGATGCACACGCCGAGGGAGGCGATGAGGGCGGTCAGACCGCTGGTGTCGATGCCGACGTAGCCGACCAGACACACGGTGATGACGAGTTTCATGCCTATTTTGAAAATGTAAGCCACGGTGCGCATGATGGTCTTGTCCGCGTGGTGCTTTTCGGCGGATTTTTCGATCCGTCTGCCGACGAAGTTGATGATCTTGAAGGTGATGAACATGATGACCAGCGCGATGAGAAGCTTGATGCCCGCGGTGGTCGCCCAGTTCACAATGCTGTTGAGAAGTGCTTGCCAATCCATATGATTGCCTCCTTTTTGTTTGTGTTGTTCATTATAGCACACCTTTATGAAAAAATCAAGTTATTGACGGAAGTTTTGCGTAAAAGAATTTTTTTTCGGGAAATAAATAATAGGATTCTTCCGTCCGGTGGGCTCTGTGCGCCGAATCTTTTACGGTTTTGTCGGCGCTTCTTGCGCAGGAGCTCTTGACGAAAGGGGAAATTTGTGGTATAATAAAATGGAATACAGGAATCACGGCGCGGGCTTGACTGCGCCGCCTATAATCCGGAAAGACGGGGATGTACGCATGGACAAACAGGCAGCTAAATTCTATACGGGACAGGGCGATAAGGGACTCACCGCGCTGACCCCCGCCTCCCAGGTATCCAAGGCCGACGAGCGTGTCGCCGCCGTGGGCGCCGTGGAGGAGATCGTCTCGGCGCTGGGCTTGGTCAAGACCGCTACCGCTTGTCCCATCTTTCGCGGTAAGCTGGAGCGCATCCAAAAGACCCTCCGCACGCTTTCTTTGGGTTTGCGCGATCCTCGCAGCGGGAAGTACGTGTTCTCGGCCGAGGAGCTGAGCTTTCTGGAGTCGGATATGGATACCATGCTGGCCTCCGTCCCCGCCGCCGCGCTCGCCGAGACCCTGCCCGGCGGGAATCCCCAGTCGGCGCATCTGGACGTTTCCCATACCACGGCTCGCCGCGCTGAGCGGGAGGTGATCGCTATGGATCGCCGCTACGCCGTCCCCTCCGTTTTCAAGCAGTACCTCAACCGTCTTTCGGACTACCTGCTGGTAGCCGCCCGCTACTCGGATCACCTGTTCGAAACAGCCGAGGCCAAGGGCGAAGCCCCCGCTCGCTCCGCTGTGACCGCGCCTGACGCCCGAGAAGCCTCCGCACGGCTCGATACCCTGACGGCCGGCAGAGTGACTCCCGCCCCCTCCATCGGGGCGCAGGGAACGAATACCGAGGCGCTGGTGGCCGAGGTGCTGGCGCGCCTGGGTGGTGGGTTCACGATGAATCTGGCGCGCGCTAAGGCTGTGATCGAGGCGGTGGAGGCCAAGGCCGGGGAGCAGGGAAAGGCCGCTGTGATCGCGGTCTGCAACGCCGAGGGAAATCCCATCGCGGTGCAGGTCATGGACGGCGCGTTCCTCGTCAGCTACGAGGTGGCGGTCAAGAAGGCCTATACTGCCGTGGCGGTGAAGATGTCCACCATGGAGCTGTCGGCGCTCTGCCAGCCCGGCGGCACCTTCTACGGCCTGCAAGCGCTGGATAAGGTCATCACCTTTGGCGGCGGCGTGCCTTTGTACCGGGACGGCGCCCTCGTGGGCGGTCTGGGTGTCAGCGGCGGCACCGGCGAGGAGGATCACGAGCTGGCGCTGTTTGGCGCGGCGGTGTTTCAGACATTGTAATTTCCCATGTGAAAAGAGCGATCCGCCCACCGGGGGCAGACCGCTCTTTTCTTATTTGTCCTGTTTATAAAGTTCTTGGGAGTTCTCAGAACCCTTCTTTCAAGTCGGGATCTAAGCCGCCGGAGGCGCGCTCTCTTACCCGTTGCACCCGCACTTGTTGCGGTCTCCCGTGGGGAGGGGCATGGGGGCGGGGGCGAACTCCGCAATGGGGAAGGCCATGGAGCGGAAGAGATCGCAGGGATCGTCGGGGGTGGAGGAGATGCACTCCTTGTCGGGGATGATGAACTCGGTGGCCTGGATCAGGTACTGAGCGGGGCGAACCAGCCGCACCAGCGAGAAGATACCCAGCGATACCACCAAAGTGCGCCCGCCGCGGTCGTGATCGCGGTCGCCGCAGGTGTCGGGACAGAGCGGCGCGGACAGGCATCCCGCAATGGACGGAGGGACGTCACAGGAGCAGCAGCAACAGCAGATGGGCTCGGGGCAGGCGGGCTCCAGGACGCGCACCCCCAGCACGATGGGATCGACGGCTTCTACCACGGCGGTGGGAACACTCCGCTCCTTGTAGCAGGGCTGAGGCTCGGCGCAGAATACGCTGCCGTCAGCGCTGGAACGGAAAATGCTCACCGAGGAATCCCCGCCGAAGAGCACGACCTGCTTTTCGAGTACGGCGATGCCGTCGAATTCGCGGGACTGCCCGGCGCAGAGGCACGCCTCGAAAATGAGCTTGATGTAGAAGCGGATGTGCACGCTGTAAAAGCCGCGGTTGAAGCGGACGGGGTCGATGCCGATGTAGGTCCAGGCGATGCAAGCGTCCTTGACCCGCACCTGGGTGGTGTGCTCGATGATATCCTGGCCGAGGTCGGTCAGAAATACCCGCACGTTTTCAAAGCAATCCCGATCGCGGCAGGAATCCAGAATGCGGTTGGTTTCGATGCAGACGGTGCGGGGGTCGCCGCCCTTGCCGCAACCGCCCGCGGGGGGCGCGCAGTGAGGGATACGATGATCAGACATGATGTTACCTCCATGGTGAAGTCGGGGGCGTTGAAGGCTCCCCGAGGGAGCCGAAACGGTTCCCTCGTTAGCAGAATATGCAGGCGCGGGAAAATTTGACAGGATTTTACAGAGCGCGCCCCTCCCCGTACGGCGGAGACCGTGTGATTTTTTACAAAAAATATGAATAGGGTATTGCATTTTTGACCGTAATGTGGTATAATAACAAACACCTTGAAAAAACATTTCAGATTGGAGTATCACTATGAATAAGAGCCAACTCATCAAGAACATCGCCGATCAGAGCGAGCTGTCCCAAAAGCAGGTCACCGAGGTCATCGCCCTGCTGGAATCCACCCTCGTTGAGAGCCTGAAGGCAGGCGAGAAGGTACAGCTTTCCGGTTTCGGTACCTTTGAGGTGCGCGAGCGCGCCGAGCGCAAGGGCCGTAACCCCAAGACCGGCGAGGTCGTGACGGTCGCCGCCTGCAAGTACCTGGCATTCGTGCCCGCTAAGGCCGTCAAGGAGTCCCTGAACTGATATGCGCCTGGACAAATACCTGAAGGTGACCCGTATCATCAAGCGCCGTACCGTGGCCAACGAGGCCTGCGACGCCGCCCACGTTACGGTCAACGGCCGCCCCGCGAAAGCCTCCTATGATGTAAAGGTGGGGGATCTGATCGACGTTACCTTCGGCTCCCGTACCCTGCGGATCCGCGTGCTGGAGATCCGCGAAACCGTCGGCAAGGATGCGGCCTCCTCCCTCTACGAGGTCGTGGAGGAGTGAGGGGAAGATAATAAGATACTGAGATACAAGATACAAGATAGGGAAACCCCAAAAAGTATATCTCGTATCCCATATCTTCGTATCTTCGTATCTTTGTATCTTCGTATCTCTTCCGCATATTCCCACGCGCTCTCGCATACACTTCCTCAGATTTCGAATCGGGAGGCAGGCTATGAACGAATGGGGCGTGAAACAGGGAGCCGCTGATGCGGCCGCGCAGGGAATGGGACATGAGCTGATCGCCGCGGATCGCCGCGAGATCACCGTCAAGGGGGTCTCGGAGGTGCTCAGCTTCGACGAGACGCTGGTACGGCTTGTGACTGTGTGCGGCGTGCTCAACCTGGAAGGGGAAGGATTCCGCGTCCATGTCCTCAATCTGAAGGATGGCGTGGTGGCTGTGACGGGACGGCTGTGCGGCGTGCTCTATGAGGATACCGACGCAAGCCCCTCGGCGGGACAAAGCCCGCGGGAGACGAGCTTCCGCGAGAAAAAGCGCGCCCGCCGTCGGTGACGCTATGAGCGGACTCGATCTCTACCTGTCCCAGCGCACCCTCGCGCTCCTGTTCGTCTGCGCGGCCTTGACCGGCGTGGGCTTGGGGCTGGTGTACGATGGCCTCCGTATCCTGCGGATGCTGTTCGGGGAGGCGTACGTGCGCCCCGAGGAGACTCCTGCCTTTGCCTGCCCAAGCGGGAAGGGAAGGGGATACCGGCTCTTTTCCGCCGGGCTTCGGTTTCTTTGCGATCTGCTGTTCATGCTGACCGCCTTCATAGCCCTGATCCTGCTGTGCTACTACGCCAACGACGGCCAGCTCCGCGCACCCGCGCCTGTGGGCATGGTCTGCGGCTTCTTCGTCTACCGCCATACGGTCAGCCCGTGGGCGTTGCGTTTGGCCGCGTGGATCCTGCGGCAGATCCGCCGCGGTATCACCGCCGTAACGCGCCTGTTGGCCATCCCTCTGCGGTGGCTGTGGCGTGTGACTCTGAGGCGCTTGATGGTTGCCATAGCGCGCTCTCGGCGGGAAAAACAGACTCGGCGCCGGATCGATGAACTGACGGAGGCCGCCGCCCGCGGCTTTGACCTTCTCGCGGAGGGACGATCCGAGCGGGAATAGACGGTTGAGCGCTCAGCCGTGAATATTTGCATATCGAGTGGATATAATCCCCAAAGGAAAGGAGATGCCGTATGGCAGATAAGGAGCTTCGCAACACATCGACGGACGCCGAAGGGCAGGATCAGCAAGCGCTGCAAACAGCTGAATCCGCTGACCAAAATCCCCCCTCGGAAAAGGATGCCGAGCGCGGCTTGGGACGATCCATGCTGGTCAAGGTGGCGCTGGCGACGGTGCTTGTGGCCTCTCTGATCATCAGCATCGCCAACCTCATGGTGGCCAACCAGCTCCGCGACCAGACCGACGAGTACCAGGCGGAGATTGATGCCTACAAGGAGAAGATCACACGGCTGAAGTACTATATCAATAAAGAAGTGGATGACGAGTACATCGTGGAGTATGCCCGCGAGTACCTGGATATGTATTTCCCCGACGAGGAGATCTACTATAACGACGTAAACGAGTAAAAACATGAGACGGTTGCAAAGATACAGGGGGGTTACCCCTCTGATAAATGGAGTTTTGCGATCGGCTCAGTAAAAACCACGGAAAGGAGGGCTCACCCATGGCCGAAAGCACCAAGAAAGACGGTATTAAGATCATTACACAGAACAAAAAGGCTTGGCACGACTACTTCATCGATGAGAAGTACGAGGCGGGGATCGAGCTCTACGGAACCGAGGTCAAGAGCATCCGCGGCGGCGGTATCAATTTGAAGGATTCCTACTGCCAGGTTACGGACGGCGAGCTTTTTGCCATCGGCATCCACGTCAGTCCCTACGAGCACGGCAACATCTTCAACCGCGAGCCGCTTCGTGACCGCCGTTTGCTCATGCACAAGAAGGAGATCATGAAGCTCCAAGGTCTTGTCACCCAGAAGGGATACACCCTGGTGCCTCTTCAGGTCTACTTCAAGGGCTCCCGCCTCAAGGTCGAGATCGGCCTCTGCCGAGGCAAGAAGCTCTACGACAAGCGGGACTCCATCGCCAAGGCCGAGTCCGACCGCGAGATCGAGCGCCGCCTCAAGGACCGCACCTACCGCAACTAACCAAAAGTAAACCACGATCCATAACACCAAACGCTCACCACTCCGCAACCCCAAAATAGCTTTTCACTTTTCACTATTACCTTTTACCTCCCATGGGGGTGTACCGGTTTCGACGGGGATCATGAAGTGCGATAAGCGGGTCAGGCCGGGTAATCCTGTCAACTGCCCAACCTTTAAAATTAAACGACAACAATACTGTTGCTCTGGCTGCCTAATTGGCAGTGCCGCGGCCGATAGTGCCGCCCGTTCCCCTTGGGAGTACCGCGACCCGAGGCTGAACGTCATGTAGCGGTGCCCGTGCATCGGTGGTTCGCCATTGAGCCGATCACGCACAAAATGGCTGCCTGCGTCCGGCTTTGCGTCTGAAACCGTCCGCAGGGAGATCTAATCAGACGATGCACCCGGAGAAAGTCGCATGGATCGGTTTTCGGACAGGGGTTCGACTCCCCTCATCTCCACCAAACAGAAAGGGACGGCGTGACCGGCCCTTTCTGTTTGGTGGAGATAGGCCGACGAAAAGCTCTGTTCAAGTTGCCGGCAACCAAGAAAATTTCTTCTTTTTAGCGACCAACGGGAGCGTGGTGCAACTTGTTGCCGAGCTTGCTCGGCGGGGTTCAGTCTCCCCTCATCTTATACCAGACTCGTCTTTTTCAAAACGATCTGACTAATTGCACCAAGTCCGAATGCAAACAGCGCGCCGCCTGCTGCACAAAGCACGATGTTGATCATGGTAGAAGCAAGAGGAGTGATCATAGACACCATCATAAAGAGGAGCATACCGCCGCCAAGCGAGCCGCAAATGGAAAGCCATGCCTTCTGCTTTGCCGCTA
>JAZQXS010000136.1:0-3923 GCA_045633025.1 Eubacteriales bacterium
TCAAAACCCCCTTGACAAAACCGAATCGATGTGTTATAATACTATCCGTTCCGCGGGCATGGCGGAATTGGCAGACGCGCTAGATTCAGGTTCTAGTCGGGGCAACTCGGTGGAGGTTCAAGTCCTCTTGCCCGCACCAAACAGTAGAAATCCGAACCCAAAGCCGGTAGGCGAGGGGTTCGGATTTCTTTTTTTGAGGATGAGTCATGATGCGGCGCTATTGTTGGCATCCGGTTCGCGCGCCTCCTATGTGAGTATCCTTAATAGTTGATGTCAAATTTAAGGAGAAAAGAAAAAATATTGCCTAACCCCCTTGACAAGCATAGATTTCCATGGTATAATATACATACATCGAAAATCTATGCATAGAAATAGAAGGGAGATAGATTATGAAAATCAGCAAAGAACTACTCAAGGGAAGCACCGCCCTCATGGTGTTGCGGGTCATCGCCGAGGAGGATATGTACGGCTATCGCATCATCCGCGAGATTGCCACCCGTTCCAAGGATACCTTCAAGCTCAACGAGGGTACCCTGTACCCCATTCTCCATATGTTGGAGAAGGAAGGACACCTGACCTCCTACGACGGCCAAAGCGAGACGGGGCGCTCCCGCCGCTACTACCACATCACGGTTCAAGGGCAGCTTCACCTGGCTGCCCGCATGGAGGAATGGCAGGTGTTCAGCGACGCGGTATCGCTGGTATTGAAGCCGGAGGAGGTTTGATATGGACGACCGAAATGAGAGAGAATTTGACCTGAACAGCGCGTTGGATCGCCTGGCCGCGCGGGTTTGTCGGGAGATCAAGTCCAAGCATCGCCGTGAGCGAGCCATCAAGGAGTTCCGTGGACACCTGGAGGATGCCGCCGAGGACATCATGCGGCAGGGAAATCTCCCCGAAAAGGCATACGCCGAGCTGGAGGAGGCATTGGGAGACACCGATAAGCTTTCCACTCTAATGGCCTCGGTACACAATACCCACCACATCCCCGTGATCCTGCCGTGGCTGGCGGGAGCCGCTGTGCTCGGTGGGCTGATCTACCTGTATCTGACCACCGAGAACAGCAATCTGCAGGCATGGCTGGGCGTGGGATTCCAACTGTTCGCCATCGTCGCAGCCGTGGCCTTGGTGTTGTTTGCCGCGAAATGGATCCGCGCCATCGGCAAGCGCGCTTCGGCGTTGCACCGCCTTCAAAAGTACGTGGATGCCAACGGTGGAACCTTGATCCGCCGCGGGAACTGCTACAAGTCCCTGTTCGTCCGCACCGCTTACCCCGAACTGACCGTGGACATGGGCGACCGTCGATATATCCTGTCCTTTTGGGCAACCGTGAAGCGCCGCCGCACCCTGCATTTGCAGGATAACGGCATTTACAGCTACGACAAGCATTTTGGCTATATGCTGGCCGCCCCCGGTATTGCGCCTTGGTCACGTGTTTCCTTTTTCCGTCCCAAGGGCATGGAGAACGATCCCTTGTTTACATGGTATCATTCCGAAATGATGCGACTCCCCGAGGGAGCCCATCTTATGCCCGAGGTGGATTACGGTGCCTGCTACGCTCCCGATAAGGTCAACATTCCCGTATTCCTGCTCAATCCTATCCCGTTGGATGTAGAAATCTGCGAGAACAGCCACATTCACAAGATCGTGGAGGGGGACACCCTGCCCGATTCCTTGGGGAATGCGAAACTCTATTCCATGTCGAGTTTCCTCGACGATTTGAAGCGCGCCGAGAATTTCATTTCGGAACAGCCCACGGATTCCGTCCTGCACGAAACTCAAGAGCCCATCAAAGCCCCCAAGCGGACGCTTCAAACCCCCAAGGCCTTCCGCCGTATCGGCGGTTTCATTCCCGTGGGAAAGAAGATCACCCGTCGGATCCTGCTTCGTTGGGTTCTGATGGCCGTTCTCGGAGCCGCCTTCGCAGGCTTTTTGATCCTGTCCGAGCCCATGTTCCGCAACCGTCCCCAAGAGTATCGCCTCAATCAGATCGTGACCATCCTGCTCTACCTGTTCATCTTTTGGAGAAGCCGCGTGATACAGCTCACCTTTTCCAAGAGTTGGGTCGGCAAAATCAAGGGCTGCGAGGTCGTCTCCTACACCCGCTATCCCAAGGGCGTGGTTCGCGGACGGCGGGCGGCACGCGGGATTGATTCGACCAAGTGTATCTGGACGGTGGAAACCGACAACGACGGGACAGAAGAAGTGTCCGTTGACACATCCGAAATCAACGAGCGATACTTCAAGGTGGGTGAGCGCATCCGCCTCTACAAGACCGCCAAGATTCCCGTCAAGGCGCACCCGCCCGTGGGTGGGGAGGATTTAATGTGTCCCCTGTGTGGCCGTGTGTCTCACGGTTCAGCCTGCTCGGCCTGTGGGGTGGACTTTGCGGAAAAGAACCCTGAGAGGCCGTGAGGACGGCAATATCATACGGTTACTGCCACGTTCAACGCCACCGTCATCATATCCGTAAAGGTGTTCTGTCTGGCGTCCGCGTCCAATGCCTCCCCGCGGAGGATGTGGTCAGAGACGGTGCAGATGGCCAGAGCGCGCTTGCCCGCGGCGGCGGCGTTCATGTAGAGGGCGGCGGCCTCCATCTCCACACCCAGAACGCCCATCTTGTACCAGCCTTGATTGAACTGGGGATCGGCGTGGTAGAAAATATCCGAGGACAGCAGGTTGCCTACCTTGTAGCGTACACCCAGCGTCTCGCACTCGCGGACAGCGGCGCGGAGAAGCCCGAAGTCGGCGATGGGCGCGAAACTACCGTTCAAGTTGTACTGGGCGGCGTAGCCGGAGTTGGTACAGGCGCCCATGCCGAGGATGATGTCCCGGAGCTGAATATCGTCGGCAAGGCCTCCAGCCGAGCCGATGCGGATGATGCTCTCTACGCCGAAGAAATTGTACAGCTCGTAGGAATAAATGCCGATGGAGGGCATACCCATGCCGCTGGCCATGACCGAAACGGGCGCGCCCTTGTAGACGCCGGTGTAGCCTTGGATGCCGCGGACGTTGTTGACGAGTCGGGCGTCGGTCAAGAAATTTTCGGCGACAAACTTCGCCCGCAGAGGGTCGCCAGGCATGAGCACGGTCTCGGCAAAATCCGCAGGGGTTGCCTTGATGTGGGGGGTGGGGTACAGGTTTGCCATGGGAATACCTCCTTTGATGAAAAGAATGGAAAATGATTCATCTATATCGTTATTATAGCATATTTTTTTTGAAAAATAAAGGAAGATTTGTAAAAAATTCTTGATTTCTTCGCGGAAATGTGGTATAATGCTTCTGTAACAAAATTCTCAAGAAAGAGGTACATTCCTATGGCAAAGAGTGTTTCGGATATTCTGGCTCTGATTGAAGAGCAGGGTATCAAGATGGTGGATTTCAAGATGGTCGATATCAACGGCCAGTACCGTCACGTCACCATTCCCGCCGAGAATTTCTCGGAGGATACCATGAAGAGCGGCATCGGCTTTGACGCCTCCAACTACGGCTACGCTGTTGTGGAAAAGAGCGACATGGTCTTCATTCCCGACCCCGACACCGCCGTGATCGACCCCTTCTGCTCCATTCCCACCCTGTCTATGACGGGTAACGCCATGATCATTGACTCCCCCGAGAACCGTCCCCTGCCCCAGTACCCCAGAAACATCATCAAGGCGGCCGTTCAGCAGATGAAGGACAGCGGCGTGGCTGACACCATGTACATCCTGCCCGAGTTTGAGTTCTACCTCTTTGATCAGGTTGGCTGGGAGGTCAGCGGCCGTGAGGTCAGCGCCACCGTGGACGCACAGCAGTCCTACTGGAACTCCGCCACCGAGGGTCTGGGCGTAGTGGTGCCCAAGCAGAAGAACTACCACATCGCCAAGCCCTTTGATATTTCCTACGAGTGCCGTAGCGAGATGTGCATGCTCATGAAGGATATG
>JAZQXS010000137.1:0-3729 GCA_045633025.1 Eubacteriales bacterium
AAAGGAGTATCCGCAATGAACCGTTGTGAACGCGTAAAAGCCGCCATTCATCATCATACCCCCGATCATACACCCAGTTGCATCCATCTGGCCGGCGACGGTATCGCCGCATACATGGACAAACTCTATGACCGCTATACCGACGAGCGTCTGCGCCAACTGCACAAGGAAGGCCTGCTCTCCTATCACCACGCCACCTACTACGGCATGGGCAACCACGTCCTGCCCGTGAGCTGTCCCTGGTGGGGCTGGCACGACGTCGACCCCTCCTACGCGGGCTTTGACGCCCCCGATCATCTTCCCAAGACCATGGGCTACGGTAGCTATGACGATTTCGCCCGTACCGTTCGCAATATCAAGGAACACACCGACGCCTACGTGCTGGTCACCATCTGGGGCAGTCATTTTGAGAAAGCCTACTTCGCCCGCGGCATCGAGAACTTCTTAGCCGACATGGCGGGCGAGCCCGAATTCGCTCAAAGCCTCCTGGATCTCATCATCCGCAAGAATCTGGTCATGCTGGAAAACATCGTCCACATTCCCGGCATCGACGGCATTCTCCTGGGAAGCGATTGGGGCTCCCAGAAGGATCTGCTCATGTCCCCCGCAAGCTGGCGGGATATGATCGCTCTCGGCGAGCAGAAGGAATATGACCTCATCCACGAGGCGGGGCTGGACGTATGGGTTCACTCCTGCGGCGACGTCAGCAAGATCATGCCCGACCTCTCCGAAATGGGAGTGGACGTACTGAATCCCATTCAACCCGAGTGCATGGATATTTACAAGCTCAAGGATGATTTCGGACACAAGATGGCCTTCTGGGGCGGTATCAGCACCCAAAAGACCCTTCCCTACGGCACCCCCGCCGACGTGGCCGCCGAGACCCGTCAGATCGCCGCATACCTCGGCCAAAACGGCGGTTTCATCACCGCGCCCTCCCAGGAGATCCAGGCAGACGTCCCCTTCGAGAATCTCTGCGCGCTGATCGATACGGCGAATTCGTTGTAAGGAGCGAGAGAGCGTGCCTCCTTTGGAATCAATCCGCAAGAACTGTATCAAATTGAATCCAAAAGACCTACTGTTTTCCGAAAAACAGCAGGTCTTTTCAGTATGTATTTGAAGCTCCAAGACTCCTTTTTCAAGAATGGGTCTTGGTCGCCGAAGGCACGTTCTCCTCTGATTCCTTCCCCCTCCGCGTCATCACCAAAGCTAACCCCAGCGCCGTCAGACCCGCGGTCAGCTTAGCGACGATGAGCGCGGGGATGGCCGAGGGATTCCAGCCTCCGGTGAAGGCCAGATGGTCGCCGAACACGAAGCCCGCCGACACCGCGAAGGCCATGTTGAGGATCTTTCCGCGAGGATCCATCTTCTCCAGCGTGTCAAAGGTAGCGATGGAGTTAACGGTGGCGGTGAGAAGTCCCGTCACCGAGGTCTCGTTGACTTTCATTTTCCGTCCCAGAGCCAAAAGGGGCTTGTGCAAGAGCTTGCTGACCAGATGCATGAGGGGGAATGCACCCGCCAGCAGCAGGGCGATCTCGCCCACGATCTGAAACGCCTCTCCCACCGGTGCCAGCCCTTGGATGATCGTCCACCCCGTCAGCTTTTGGAGGAGCGCCAGGAGAAGCCCCAGCGTGGACAGCGCGGTCATGAATTTTCCAAACCATGTAAACAGGCGAATGATAATTTTTTCAAGCTTCCAGAGTCCCACGGCGATCAGCACGGCGGGAAGCAGGGTGGGAAGCAGATTGCGCAGCACCTTCAGAACCGGGATCCCCGCCACAAGGCCGCCCGCAAAAATCCCCAGCGGTACGGTAATGATGCCGCAGAGAATACCCTTGGCGGCAAAGGGGCGATCCTCCGCCTTGATGATGCCCATGGCCACGGGGATGGTAAAGGTAATGGTCACGCCCAGAAGGGAGGAGCAAACGATACCACCCAGCACGGCTCCCTGCGGGTCGGTCGTGAGCTTGTCCGCCAGCGCGGCGCCGCCCATATCGCAGGCCAGAAGCGAGCCGGCAAACATGGCGGGATCCACCCCCAAGAAATGGAACACAGGCAGGATCACGGGGGAGAGCACGTCGGCCAGTACGGGCGCCAATACGATCATACCCGTCATGGCCAGCGCCAAGGGGCCCATGGTCACAATGCCCCGCTCAAAAGCCTTTCCGAGGCCAAACCGCCCCCCGATGATGTAGTCCAGGCCGCCCAGAACAGCAAAGCCCGCGAAAACGATGAACAGAATATCCGAAAACGTCATTGTCGATCTCCAATCAAACAGAATTTGAGCCACACCCTTGATTATACCACATTTTTCTCCTGCTGTCAATTATGGGAATCTCTAAAAATTCATCACACGAAAAATCTTCTCGCCGCTTTTCATGCACTGAATATGTAGAGGGTTCCCTTATGTTTCAAATTTCTTTTTCTTCGGACAACATGTACAAAAACCGTTTTTGAAAACCATCAATATCAACATTGACAAGACCCCGAACATATTATATAATGGATATGACAAATTTCTCGCCCCGTAAAAAATTTGTTTTCTTTTAACGGAAAGGATGGTATACTCCCCATGGCAAAGATCAAGATCGGTATCATCGGCGTCGGCAACATCTCCGAATGCCATATTGCAGGCTATAAGTGCTCCCCCAACGCTGAGCTCTACGCCTTTTGCGACATCAACGAGGAGCGTCTGAAGGAAAAGGGCGCCCGTCACGGCATCACCCGCCTCTACACCAGCGCGGAGGAAATGTGCA
Organism: Eubacteriales bacterium; assembly: GCA_045633025.1. Lineage (GTDB taxonomy): Bacteria > Bacillota > Clostridia > Oscillospirales > CAG-272 > CAMEON01. Next base: position 2,757 of record JAZQXS010000137.1, read on the forward strand.
ACGCGCTGCCCGAGCTGGACGCCGTCAGCGTGTGTGTCTGGAACTGCAATCACTACGAGTGCACCATGGCCGCGCTCCGCGCCGGCAAGCATGTCCTCTGCGAGAAGCCCCTGGCTATGAACGAGCAACAGGCCATTGAGATGCGCGACTTCGCCAAGGCGCAGGGCAAGCTTCTGATGGTGGGCTTCGTCCGCCGCTTCATGGCCGAGACCGAGGAGCTGAAGCGTCTGACCGACGAGGGCTACTTCGGCGATATGTATTACACCAAGGCGACCTATCTGCGCCTGAACGGCAACCCCGGCGGTTGGTTTTCGGATAAGAAGCGCAGCGGCGGCGGCCCCGTCATCGATCTGGGCGTCCACGTCATCGACGAGGCGCGCTACCTCATGGGCAATCCCCAGCCTGTTTCGGTGTACGCCACGGTGCAGAAAAGATTGGATCGCACGCCCCACTGCGGCGGCGTGGAGTATCTCGCCTCCGACGCGGGTCGCATCAACGACGTAGAGGACTTCGCGCAGGCCACCATCCGCTTCGATAACGGCGGCGTTATGATGCTGGAAACCAGCTACGCCCTCAACTCGCCCGATCCCGTATGCCGCATCGAACTGTACGGCACCAAGGCCGGCTGCATCACCGATCCCCTCCGCATCCTGCAGGACGACGGAAAATCCCTCTCCGTCATCGACAAATACAAGGAGCTGCCCGCCAACACCTTCGACGGTATGTTTGAAAAGGAGATCTGCCACTTCGTGGAGTGCGTAGCCACCGGTTGCGAGTGCCGCAACCCCGCCGATGACGGCGTCGTGGTCATGCGTATTCTGGACGCCATCTACGAGTCCGGCGGAACCGGTCACGAGGTCGTTCTGAAGTGATCCTTCCCTACACAGAGAATTCCCTCCCCCCCCTCAAGACAGGGGGGGGTTTTCTTTTTGCAAAGGGGCCCCGGCAGGCGTGCCTGTCGGGCGCCAGGTGG
>JAZQXS010000138.1:0-6607 GCA_045633025.1 Eubacteriales bacterium
GAAGCGTACTCGAACTTGGGCTTGCCGATCTCGGCAACGATGCTGTTGATGAAGCCCAGAACGCCCTTGATCTCCTCGTGGGCCTTCATGATAGCGGCGGACATGGTGTCGTCGTCCACCTCGTTAGCACCGGCCTCAATCATAACCACCTTCTCCATAGAAGCGGCAACGGTCAGCTCCAGATCGGAAACCTTGCGCTGAGCCTCGGTGGGGTTGACCACCAGCTCACCGTCAACCAGACCCATGAACACGCCGCCGATGGGGCCGTTCCACGGAATGTCGGAGATGGACAGGGCGATGGAAGCACCGATCATAGCGGTGATCTCGGGGGAGCAGTCATGATCCACCGACATAACGGTCAGGGTCAGGGCTACGTCGTTGCGGAGATCCTTGGGGAACAGGGGACGGACGGGACGGTCGATGACACGGGAGGTCAGAACGGCCTTCTCGGAGGGCTTACCCTCGCGCTTGAGGTAACCGCCGGGGATCTTGCCGGCAGCGTACATTCTCTCGTCGAAATCGACGGACAGGGGCAGGAAGTCAATGCCGTCGCGGGGCTTCTCGGAAGCGGTCGCGCAGCAGAGAACGGCGGTGTCGCCGTAGCGGCACAGGCAGGAGCCGTTGGCAAGACCAGCCAGCTTACCGGTCTCGATGACCAGGGGGCGGCCTGCCAGGGTGTACTCATACACCTTGTGGTTCTTAAATTCCATTGCGGAGCTTTGGATGGTGTACATGGTGATTTCCTCCGTTTTCTTTCAAATTTTCTTTGCTTGTGCGGATCTGCGGAGTTTAGCACTTACCCGCGGGTCGGATGATTCCGGCCGACGGGTAAGAACTAAAGCGGCGCAGATCGGGGCGTTTTGGGGAAACGAAACGCAAGGGAGTGGGAGCGACCGACCCATAGGCCGCCGTTCCGCACTCCCTGTGTTGCTTACTTTCTGAGGTTCAGCTTGTCGATGATGGCGCGGTAACGCTCGATGTCCACCTTCTGGAGGTAGCCGAGGAGGTTACGTCTGTGACCGACCATCTTCAGAAGACCGCGGCGGCTGTGGTGGTCCTTCTTGTTGGACTTCAGGTGCTCGGTCAGGCTGTTGATGCGGTAGGTCAGAATCGCGATCTGTACCTCGGGGGGGCCGGTGTCACCCTCGTGGATGGCGTACTCGGCGATGATGGCTTGCTTTTCCTGGTTGGTCATGGTTTTTTCACCTTTCAAAAATATTTGGCGTGACCCAGCGGGCGGTTGGTGAAGTGCCGCATAGCGGCTGTATCCGCGAACCGTGTACACGTCATGCTTCGTTATTATACCATATCCGGGGAGATTTGTAAAGGGCGGAAGTGAAAATTTTCAATTTGTTCACAAAATTATTTTTGCGCGACGGAGAGGAAACGGAAGCCCTTTGCAGACCGCTTGAAAATCCCCGAAACCCCTTGACTTTCCTTCGGAAAAATAGTATAATATAAAGGCCTGTACGCCCCGCTTTGCGAGGAACTCACGGGCAGAAAGAAGGTCAAACGCCGTGTCCGTTGCAATTCGTTCCCGCAATATGAATATGACCGAGGGTCCCGTTCTGGGAAAAATGATCCGCTTTACCCTGCCCGTGATGGCATCGGGTGTTCTTCAGCTCCTATTCAACGCCGCCGACGTGGCGGTGGTGGGGCGCTTCGCGGGCGAGGCCTCTATGGCGGCCGTGGGAAGTTGCGGAGCGCTGATCAATCTCATTGTGAACCTGTTCATCGGACTGTCCGTGGGCGCGGGTGTCATTGCCGCCCAGGATCTCGGCGCCAAACGCTATGACGACGTGACCAAGCTGATCTCCACCTCCGTGACAGCCTCCCTCGTGGGCGGTGTGGCGGTCATGATCTTCGGTATTCTGCTGGCCGAGCCGTTGCTTCTCTTGATGGACACCCCCGAGGACGTGCTGGTTGAGGCTGTCCCTTATATGCGCGCCTACTTCTGCGGTATGCCCGGATGCCTGGTCTATAACTACCTGGCCGCCGTCCTCCGCTCGGGCGGCGATACCAAGCGCCCCTTGTATTTCCTCACCGCCGCAGGTGTGGTAAACGTGGTGCTGAACCTTGTGATGGTGCTGGGATTGGGGCTGGGCGCCGTCGGTGTGGGCATTGCCACCGCCGCCTCCCAGTATGTGGCCGCAGGGCTGACCGTGGTGTATATGCTCCGCTCCAAGGGCTACTGCCGCATCACGGGCTTTGCCGTCAGCCGCGCCAAGCTCGTCCGTATGATCACCATCGGACTGCCCGCAGGACTCCAGGGCTGTATGTTCTCTCTGTCCAATGTCATCATCCAGTCGGCGGTCAACGCCTATCCCACGGTCACCATCGCGGGCAACACCGCCGCGGGCAACCTGGAGGGTTTTGCCTATACCGCCATGAACGCGGTCTACCAGGCCGCCTTGACCTTCATCGGTCAGAACGTGGGCGCGGGGAAGTACGAGCGCATCAAGAAGATCGCCTTTCAGTGCGTGGGCATGGTGCTGGTCATCGGCCTTCTTGTGGGCGGAATTCTGGTGCTTTTCGGAGACAAGCTCCTGCTCCTGTATACGTCGGGTGAAAACCGCGATCTCATTGTGCAGGCGGGTATGAACCGCCTCAACGTGATTGCCATTACATACGTTCTCTGCGGCCTTATGGAGGTGGGCTGCGGTATCCTGCGCGGTATGGGTAAGGCCATCCAACCCATGGTCGTCTCCCTGCTGGGCTCCTGCCTGTTCCGCATTGTCTGGGTGATGGCCGTCTGCCCTCTGTTCCCCGGGCAGATCATGTCCCTGTACGTCAGCTACCCCATCTCTTGGATCGTTACGGGCGGTGTGCACTACCTGTTCTGCTTCTACTTCTACCGGAAGCTGATGAAGCGGAGACGCGCGGCCGAAGCGGACGCCGAAATGATACATGCATGATTATTGATTATTAGGAAAGGAAACGTCACCATGTCCTACCAAATGAACGACAACCTTACGCCCGCCTCCGCCTACTCGGCGCAGGCCGCCGCCAACCGTCAGAGATTCATCGACATTTTCAGATCCAAGATCACCCGCGAGGGCGCCGATAAGCTGCTGGCCTACCTGGAGGGCTCGGATTTCTTTACCGCCCCCGCCTCCACCCGCTACCACGGCAACTATGAGGGCGGTCTCTGCCAGCACTCCCTCAACGTCTATGACGCGCTGGTGGACATCCTCGCCCGTCCCCGCGTGAAGGAGCTCTACGGCATCAGCTACTCCGACGAGAGCATCGCCATCGCCGCCCTGCTCCACGATCTTTGCAAGGTGAATTTCTATAAGGTCTCCTCCCGCAACGTCAAGAACGAGCAGGGCAAGTGGGAGGCCGTTCCGTACTACACCATCGAGGACAATCTCCCCTATGGCCACGGCGAAAAGTCGGTCTACATCGCCTCCGGCTACATGCGCCTGACCCGGGACGAGGCCTTCGCCATCCGCTATCACATGGGCTTTTCGGGACCCGAGGATCCCGGCAACGTGGGCAAGGCGCTGGAGATGTTCCCCCTTGCCTGGGCGCTCTGCGTGGCCGATATGGAGGCCGCGTACTTCATGGAGGGAAGCCCCGAAAAGAAGTGAAATGCCCACTGCGCGGGCGTGATGGGTGCGCCCGGACGCCGTTGCTGATCGATTTTAACAAGGAGGTGTCCCCCATGGGTCGTTCTTTAGGCTATCACGATTCGGACGAGCTGGACAGACCCGAGCTGAATAAATGTCCTGATTGTCAGTGCTATTTCGCCACGGAGGAGTGCCCTCTCTGCGGAAAAATCTGCCCCGAGGAGATGCGGGCGGGCAACCGCGCCAAGGTAAAGCCGCCGAAGCGGCGCGGAAATTCCACGGGGCGGGTGCAGTTCATCAACTGGTACCACTCCTGGTGGTTCATCCTGCTCATGCTGTACTTCATGCCCATCGTGGGCATCATTCTGTTCTTCACCAGCCCCCATTCCAAGAAGTCCAAGATCATCGCGGCCTTGGTCGTGGTGGGTATTTACCTTCTGACGATCGCGCTGACCTACGGCTGGCTGTGGGGATTGATCAACAACGGTGCTTTTTCGGTCAATGACGATATCTCCCGCGAGGAATACGTCGAGCTATGTGAGGACATGGGAATGGAGGAATACCATCGCAACGTCTACGATATGGGACGCTATGTGACGATGGAATTGACGGTGATCGAAAAGCTGGTCGAGCCCCATGACGGCTATGAGCCAGGCGGAACGTACTATCGTTGTCGCTCTGCCCATGGCGGGGAGCTGGAAATCTACGTTCGGGAATGTAGCCTGGATCGTAAGACGAATTACCTTCCCGGTGACGTGATCCGCGTCTATGGAGAAAGCAGCGGAGAGGGCGTCGTTATACAGGGCGCGACTACAACCGAAATGCTCCCCATTCTTCGTATGGCGTATAGTGAATTGATCCGGTAATATGAATTGCATTAAATTGCATAAAATGCTTGGAATGACGGTACACTAACCTCAAAAGGAGTGTACCGCCATGAATATGAAGAAGGAAACCTACAAAAAATACGTCGATGCCCGCGCCCCCGGCTCCCCGATCGTGAAAGATTGTCTGCGCGCCTTTCTGGTGGGCGGCTTGATCTGCGCGCTGGGGCAGGGCTTGACCGATATCTACACGGGGCTTTGCGGTCTGCCCAAGGAGGACGCAGGTACCCTGACCGCCGCTACCCTCATCCTCATCGCCGCCATTCTGACGGGATTGGGGATCTTTGATCGCATTGCCAAATTCGCGGGCGCGGGTACCCTTGTTCCCATCACGGGCTTTGCCAACGCCGTGGTCTCCCCCGCCGTGGACGCCAAAAGCGAGGGGCTGATCCTCGGAGTCGGCGCCAAGATCTTTTCGGTGGCGGGCCCCGTCCTGCTATACGGAACGCTGGCGGGGACGCTGTACGGGGTGGTCTATTGGGTGGCGAATCTGTTAAAATGAAGAATGAATCATGAATCATGGAGGTGCAAATCCTTCGGATTTGTTCATTTATTGAATGATTTCCCACCTCCATGCTTCATTTATTATTACCAAACAAGGAGTACATCATGTCTAACCGTATTCTCTCCGGCCTTGAGCCCGCTGCGGCGCTGTCCTTCTTTGAGGATATCTGCGCTATTCCCCACGTTTCGGGGGATGAGAAGGCAATCGCCGATTACATCGAAGACTTCGCCCGCACGCGGGGGCTTTCCTGCTACCGCGACAAGGTGCATAACGTATTCATCAAGCTGCCCGCCACCGAGGGGCGCGAGGCCGCGCCCGCCGTCATGCTTCAGGGGCATACGGACATGGTGGGCGAAAAGACGGCCGATTCCACCCATGATTTTGCCACCGACGGATTGAAGCTCCGCGTGAACGCCGAGGGCTGGATCTCCGCCACCGATACCACGCTGGGCGGTGACGACGGCATCGCCGTGGCCATGATGCTGGCCATTCTGGATAATCCCCCCGAGCCTCATCCCGCCATCGAGTGCCTGTTCACCGTCTCCGAGGAGACCGGTCTTGAGGGCGCGTGGGCCTTTGACCCCGTAGCCGCAGAAGCCACCGCCCGCACCATGATCAACCTGGACAGCGAGGCCGAGGGCATCATCACCGCCGGCTGCGCGGGTGGTATGCGCACCGATATCACCGTCCCCGTAGAGTGCGAGCCCGCCGAGGGCATCGCCGTAAAGGTCACCCTGGACGGCTTCACGGGCGGTCACTCGGGCGTGGAGATCCACGAGGGGCACACCAACGCCATCAAGGCTCTGGGACGCATTTGGACGGCGGCCTGCCGCAAGCTGGCGGGGGAGGTCTGCCTTTGCTCCATCGCAGGCGGCGGCAAGGACAACGCAATCCCCCGCGATTGCACCGCCGTTTTCGACGTGGTCAATGACTTTGGCGAAGGGGAACTGTCCGTGGCGGAGGCCTTCTGCGAGGCCATCCGCGCCGAGGCCGACAAGCTGCGGGGCGAGCCCAATATGATCCCGGCCGACAAATCCTTTACCTGCACCGCCGAGATCATCACCGAGGGCGCGCCTGCCTACGCCTTGACGGTGGAGAGCGATATGCTGGTGCATGATCTTCTGACTCTCGCCCGCGACGGCGTGCTGTCCATGTCCGCCCACGTCAAGGGCCTGGTCGCCCACTCCCGCAACCTGGGCATTGTCAAGACGGTCACAGACGGGGAAGGGAAGCCCAATGCCGTCAAGTTCTCCTTCTCCACTCGTTCCGCTTCGAACAACCATCTGGACGACTCCGAGGTGGAGATGTGCGCTCTGGCCGCCGCCATCACGGGAGACGAGAACAACGCCACACACCGCGCCCGCTACCCCGGCTGGGACTTTGCCCCCGTGTCTCCCCTGCGTGACCTGTGGACGAAGGTGAGCGAGCGGATGTACGGTATCACTCCCCGCGTAGAGGTCATCCACGCCGGCTTGGAGTGCGGTATCCTCTGCGACAAGCTGGGGGATATGGACATCATCTCGGTGGGCCCCGATATGCGGGACATCCACACCCCCCGTGAGATGCTCTCCGCTCCTTCGGTGGAGCGAACCTACCGCTTGGTCTGCGAGGTTTTGCGGGAGCTGGCGTGATGGAAAATTCCCCTTCCG
>JAZQXS010000139.1:0-3390 GCA_045633025.1 Eubacteriales bacterium
CAAACCCAGTTACATTATACTCGGAGGTTTAACTCTTTTCAACACTTTTTGTTTCGGGCTTGCTTGTAGCTCGCCCGCTTTATTGTCGCTTCGCTCGTTTTCGGCTCCCCCAGTAGAACTGGGGGGTTATTTGGATACCAAAAAAAGAGGCGAGGACGGCCAACCGTCCTCGCCTTCATCCTTTTTTTATTCGTCTTTCGGAAGTGTGAAATGCAGAGTCGCGCTCTCGCCTTTCTCAAGCGACAATTGAAGCTGCTCCTTCCCCCTGAGCAATAGACTCGTTTGTACGGATCGGTCTGCAAAGACAGTTACGCAAACCGCGCCGTCCTTATCCCAAGCAATGTCTATGGTTCCTTCAGGGAATACCAAGCCCTTCACACACCCGAAGGTCAGTCGCGCGGGCAGGGCGGGCAGGATGGACAGAGCCCCCTTCTGGGCGCAGAACAGCATCTCCTGGATGGCATTGACCGCGCCAAAGGCGGCATCAAGCTGCACGAAAGCCTCCCCGTCCCAGTATACGCTGGTTCCCATGTGCCGCCAATCGTTGTGGGTTGTCAGGAGGGAGTCCATGATCACACTCTTGGCCATAGCGTCCAGGCAATCCACCGACCGCTCCCCCTCGCCCATACGGGCGTAGATGCTGGCCATGTGAGCCATGGACCATCCCGACTGCGCGCCCAAGCGGCGAAGCATGACCGCCTGCTTAAAGGCCTCAAACAGCTCGGGCTGGGCGTACCTCGTCACCTCGCCCCCGGGGAATACGGGATAAATGTGAGACAGATGGCGATGGTAGTACTGCTCCGGGATATCGGGATGCATCCACTCCTTGACGGCGCCATCCTCGTTGACCATGTACGGCGGGATCTTTTGGAGAAGGGCGCGGAAGCTATCCGCCTCCTCCGCATACATCCCCGTGATCTCCATACCGCAAAGCAGGTTGGACAAGAGCTCCTTCAGAATGGCAAAATCCATAGTGGCGTTTTGAGTCACCACGCCGGGTATTCCCTCCGGAGTGTTTTCGGGGGACACCGCAGGGTACAGGCGGATGAAGTCACCGTCCTCCACCGCGTAATCCACGTAGAACAGCGCGGCCTCGTACATGAAGGGCAGGATCTCCTCACGCAAAAGGGTCTCGTCCTTGGTATAGAGGTAATATTCCCAAAAATGGCGGCAGAGCCAGCCCGCGCAGCTGATCCAGTTGAGGATCACCGAAACCGCGACGCTGGGTCCCGAGGAGTTGGGGGTGGTGTAAGCCGAGATCCAAATCCCCCTGGCGCCGAACATCTGCTTCGCGCACTCTCGGAGCTTGTCCATCTTGGCGGTATAATAGCGAAGCAGAGGCGGAATGGCGTAGGACAGCCCGCCCGCCATGGTGTGCCAGTAGGTGATCTCCACGTTCTCGTTGGCCACATACTGGCTCCAGGGCAGGTAATGATCCCCGTGCCACAGACCGTAGAGGGGAACGGGATAGCTGTCGGGAGCCGAGGCCGAAATGAACAGGTATCGTCCAAAGCGCCACAGGCGCTCCAGAAGAGCCGAAGATGCAACGCCGTCGTAGGCATCGGCCAGGAGCTGTTCGTTGGTGGCGGCGAAGGCGTCGTCCTCAGCCAGCTCGATGGTCACGGCATCGTACAGCGGCCGATGAAGGGCGGTATGCGCGTCCAACAGCTCACCGTAGGTTCTTCCCTGCACGTGGGTCAAGGAAGCGTCCGAGCCGTGGGATCCGCCGCGGATGAGAACCAGATACTCCGAGCCCGTCACAACGAGGGCGGTTCCCTTCACTTCCACGGCGCAGTCCCCCGCAAATTGCATCCGAACCGAGGAATATCCATCGGCAGAGGCGCGGAAGATCCCCTGCTCGGAGGTCTCGCTGACCACCGTATCGTTATAGAGACGGAAATCGTAGGTGATGGTAAAGGGCTCGTCCGCAGACATCCGCATGACAGTCACATCGTCGGCGCGGGACACAAAGGTCTCCCGTCGGTATTGGCACCCATTTACGGTAAACTCCACGAAGGCCTCACCCGTCTGCATATTCACGCCCCTTCGGTAGCCTCGAAATAGGGCGGCAGGCTCAAAGTCCATATCCAACCAACCCAGGGGGTGGGGGGAACCGGTCGGGGTTCCGTAGCCCTTCTCCCGCAGGGCGTTGCCCAAATTCTCGCGGTTGGCGGCGGCATAATCCCCTTTGTCCAGAGCCTCGCGCATGGCGTAGTGGGCATCGGTCACGTCGGGAATCTCCTTATCCGCCCCCCCTTGCCACAGATCAAATCGGTTAAAAATGATGCGCTCCTTGCCGATGGAGCCGGGGATCAGAATTCCCGTATAGCCATTACCCAGCGGCAGCGCTTCCCGCCACAGCTCCTTATGCCAGGAGGCGGGCTTTTTTAACGTGTAGATGTGTCTGCTCATATATGCTTTCCTCCCATTATTGTAACAAATTTAGCCTACTGTCATCAGCGTTTCTCAAAGGCCGCCGGCGCCTGATTGGCTTTCCGGATCCTCTCGTACACCGTATCGGAGAATTTTCGGGAACGGTCATACTTATACAGGCCGTTCTGCTCCTGCTCGATGTCGGTCAACTGCGTATAGCAGAAACCGCATACCCGCGGATGCTCCAGCAGTACGGCGGTCAGACCTGCATACCGATCTGCAAATTCTTCTTCCGTCTTCGGCGCGTTGCCATATCCCCAGCCGTTCGGATCATCGGGGTTCCAGAAGGTTCCGCCGTACTCACTGACCCAGAAGGGCTGTCCCTTATACTGATTCAGACGGCATATCTCGATATTGCAGGGATTGTGATAGGCTTCCGCGTCATCTGCCATGCAGGCAAGAGACTGCCGCAGTGACTCCGGATCCTGGTTATAATCATGCACGTCAAACATATCCGTATCGAAATGCACCCCGCCTGAGGCATCGATCACAGGACGGTACGGATCCAACTGCTTGGTGATCTGCCACAGGGTTCTCTGGTTCTCTTCATTCAGCTCGTCTCTCCGCCAGTAGGTTTCATTTTCCGGCATCCATCCGATGATGCAGGGATGGCTGTAATCCCGGTTCACGATCTCCGTCAATTCCACCGCAATGCGCGTAAAAGCGGCAGGACTGGTACGGATGGGATTGCACGCAGTTTCTCCCCATACAATGTAGCCCAGCTTGTCCGCCCAGTACAGGGAACGCGGTTCAAACGCCTTCTGATGGAAGCGGGCGCCATTGAAGCCCAGATCCATAGACAGCAAGATATCGTTTTTCAAATCTTCATCCGTCGGCGCCGTATAGATTCCTTCCGGATAAAAGCCTTGATCCAGGATGGTGCGCATAAACAACGGCCGTCCGTTCAGATACAACCCATCCTTCTGTATCTCTACCGAACGCATTCCGAAATAGCTT
>JAZQXS010000140.1:0-2589 GCA_045633025.1 Eubacteriales bacterium
ACCGACACCGCCGCCCGCGTGTTCGGCGTGGCCAAGGATGCCGTCACCGTGGAGCTTCGCAAGAAGGCCAAGGCCATCAATTTCGGTATCATGTACGGCATGGGCGAGCACTCCCTGTCCGAGGATCTGGGCATCTCCCGCGCCGAGGCCAAGGCCTACATCGAAAGCTACCTTTCGGGCTACCCCGACGTCAGCCGCTATCTGGAGGAGGTCATCAAGGACGCCTACGCCAACGGCTTCGTGACCACCAAGCTGGGGCGCCGCCGCTTCATTCCCGAGCTGGCCGAATCCAACAAGATGCGCAAGAAATTCGGCGAACGGGTGGCCATGAACTCACCCATCCAGGGCACTGCCGCCGATATCATCAAGATCGCCATGATCCGCGTCCGCAACCGCCTCAAGGAAAGCGGTCTGGACGCCCGCATGATCCTGCAGGTGCACGACGAGCTCATTCTGGAAGCCTCCCGCCAAGACGCCGAGGCCGCCATGGCGCTCCTTTGCGAAGAGATGGAGCGCGCGGTCACCCTCTCCGTCCCCTTGGACGTGGAAGCCCACATCGGCGAGAGCTGGTTTGAGGCACATTGATCGGAGAGAACGGGGAAACGTCCGGGAGGAACTTCTTACAAGAAGTTCCCCCCCAGCCCCCCTCAAGAACTTTCAAAAAATATGATTCGAAATAGGAGTCGATCCTATTCATTCAAAAGTTTTTGAGATTCTTAAGGACTTTTTTCAAAAAGTCCTTAAGCAGGGTGCAGGGACAGCGTCCCTGTACACTCTCCAACAAATTGAAATACACACAGAAAGAAGGAACATCCTATGAACACCCCGACCCGCGCCTCCGGCGTACTCATGCACGTTACCTCCCTCCCGGGAAGCGACTCCATCGGCTGCTTCGGCAAGGAAGCCCGCGATTTCATCGACCTGCTGGCCGCCTCCGGATTTACCTGGTGGCAGGTTCTTCCCTTCTGCATGGCCGACGAGTGTAATTCTCCCTACAAGTCCTACTCCGCCTTTGGCGGCAACCCCTACCTGGTGGATCTCCGCATTCTGGCCGCCGACGGCTACCTCAAAGCCGATGAGCTGGCCGCCATGAAGCAGGACACCCCCTACGTCTGCGAGTTCGGCAAGCTGGCGCTGACCCGTCTGGACGTCCTCCGCCTGGCCGCCACCCGCGCCACCGAGGCTGACCGCGCCGAGATCGCCGCCTTCGTCGCCGACAACCCCTATCTGGAGCAGTTTTGCGAGTTCATGGCGCGCCGCGCCGCCAACGGGGATACCCCTTGGTACGAGTGGACATCGGACGAGATCGACGAGACCGAGCATTTTGCCTGGCAGTTCATCCAGTTCCACTTCATGAAGCAGTGGGCCGCCGTCCGCGCCTACGCCAACGAGAAGGGCATCCGTATTCTGGGTGATATTCCGATCTACGTGGCCTACGACTCCTGCGACGTCTGGGCGAACCGCGATCAGTTCCAGCTCGACGAGGACGGCAAGCCCACCGCCGTAGCAGGATGCCCCCCCGATTACTTCTCGGAGGACGGCCAGTTCTGGGGTAATCCGCTCTATGACTGGGATCGCATGAAGGAGGACGGCTTTGCCTGGTGGTCTGCCCGCATGAACCATATGCTCACCCTCTTTGACGGCGTCCGCATCGACCACTTCCGGGGTCTGGAATCCTACTGGAGCATCCCCGCCGACGCCAAGACCGCCAAGGAAGGCCACTGGGAGCCCGGCCCCCGCGAGGCCTTTGTGGAGCAGCTTCGCCGCGTGGTGGACGCCTGCGAGGAAAAGCTGGGCTACCGTCCTCTGATCGTGGCCGAGGATCTGGGCGAATCCACCCCCGAGCTGGAGGCCTTCGTGAAGAACAGCGGCTTCCCCGGTATGCGTGTCCTGCAATTCGCCTTTGACGGCGACGCCAGCAACGTCCATCTGCCTCACAATTACGTCTCCAACACGGTGGCCTACACCGGCACCCACGATAACAATACCCTCCTGGGCTTCGTCTGGGAGTCCGACGATGCCACCCGCCGGGATATGCTGGACTACTGTGGCTTCACCGATTGGAACTGGGATCGTCCCGAAACCTACGACGCCATCATCCGCACCCTCATGCGCTCGGTGGCCGACCTGGCCATCCTGCCCATCCAGGATATTCTGGGCTTTGGCGGCGATTGCCGCATGAATACCCCCGGCGAGGCCGAGGGCAACTGGTCCTTCCGCGTCACGGCCGACCAGCTCGCCTCCATCGACCGTTTCCGCTTCTCCCGCATGAACTGGCTCTACGGCAGACGCACGGCGGCGGCTACCTCGGTCAAGAGCGCAACGGTTGAAGAATAAATATACAGGGGCTTTGCCCCTGTACTCCACGAAAATTTTACAACAAACGATAAGAGAGCGAGAGAACGCGGGGGGACTTCTTGAAAGAAGTCCCCCCCGAACCCCCTTCAAGAACTTTCAAAAGGGGAGAGCAGAAAGTATACCGTATTGTTCGAAAAGCTTTTTAAGGATTCTTAAGGTGCTTTTTCTCGAAAAAGCACCTTAAGTGGGGGATGGGGCAAAGCCCCATGACTTTCATCAACAGCCTGAAGC
>JAZQXS010000141.1:0-2143 GCA_045633025.1 Eubacteriales bacterium
CCTCCGCGATCCTCCCCTTTGCGCTGGCTTTTGCGGGGGGAACCATGCTCTATATCATCAGCGACGAAATGATTCCCGAAACCCACGCCCACGGCTGTGAGCGGGGGGCGACCTACGCCCTGTTGGTAGGCTTCTGCGTGATGCTGGTGTCGGATATTCTTCTTGGCTGATATGACGGATTTTCTGCCGGCCTTTTGGCTATATTGTAAATGTTTCCGGGGGCGCTTTTGCGAATATCCTTGACAAGAGTCCGATTTCGTAGTATAGGGAATCTCTAAAAATTCATCGCACGAAGAATCGAAAGAATTTCTCAAATGGGTCTGGCACGAGTGCAAGGACTGGCGCACGCTTGTTTTGCTGGGCGTGGTCTGCCTTGTGTTGGGCTTTCCCGTGTGGGGTGGATATCTTTTGGGCTTTCTGTTCGATTGGGCGTGGGCTTTTTGGCTCGCCACCATTGCGTGGGGCTTTTGGATGCTTCCCGGCGCGCCGTACTTTGCCCTTTGCGTTTCCATAACTCCGGTCATTAAGCGGCTCTTTGAAAGACGAACCGAAAGGAAGGAAACGAATGATGAAGGGAATCCCCCTCGCGATGTTCAATAAAGAACGCCGTTACACTCCGCGGATCCAATCTGCGGAGTTTTTTTATTTTTCCCCTTTACATGTGCGTCGGAATGTGTTATAATGATACAAATATCTCCATGAAAAAAGGAGTTTCTCTATGAAAGACACTGCTATCCTTGCTCGCTGTAACCTGTTTGCCGTCCTGGGAGCCATCCCCCACCTTCTGAAGCTCGACCCCGATGCAGCCGCTTTGGTGGCGGGAAAACGTATCAAGGTTGGCTTCGCCGTCAAGGACGGCCCCCGCGCTACGTTGATCTTCAAGGACGGAGAGGCCGAAATGGTCAAAGGTACCGAGGGCTGCTCCATTAAGCTCTGGTTTCCCTCGGCGGATAAATTCAACGCCATGATCGACGGGAAGGGAAGCCCCATTCCGGTCAGCGGCTTCCACCATATCGGATTCTTGCTGGGCGCCTTCACCAAGCTCACCGACCTCCTGTCCGCCTACCTTCGCCCCGAGCCCGAGCGGCTGGCCGACCCCGTCTTCTTTGAACGCTCAACCACCCTCATGCTCTACGTCATCGGACGAGCCATCGTCCAAATTGGCAATCACGATAAGGTAGGCATGTTCTCAGCCTCCAATATCACCGACGGAAAGATCCGCTTGGGGATTCGTGACAGCCTCTCCGTGGCGATCCACTGTAAGGATCATCACCTCATGTTCAACCATACCCCCAACGAAGAAAATGTCACCTCGCAAATGATGTTCGACAGCCTGCAAACCGCCCGCGACCTGTTTGACGGCCGTATCAACGCCATCGCCGCCGTGGGTATGGGGCAAGTCCGTATCAACGGAATGATCTCACAGGTGGATAACATCAACCGTATTTTGGATCGTGTCGCCATTTATCTGGCGTAAAGGAGGGTAACCATCATGCATAAGATCAACGATTACACCAAATCCCGCGAAGCCTTTGCCCGCGCCGTGAAGGTTATTCCCTCGGGCATCTACGGCCACCAAGGGCCTGCCGAGGGCTGTTACGTCCCTGTGGAGGCGTTCCCGCTGTATTCCTCCAAGGCCGAAGGGACTTATCTCTGGGATCTGGACGGAAACCGCTTCATTGACTATATGTGCGCCTACGGCCCCAATATTCTGGGCTATCATGACCCCGACGTGGACGCCGCCGCCGCCCGTCAGCGCGCCATCTCGGATTGCACCACCCTGCCGAACACCGTTATGATCGATTTTGCCGATCTTCTGGTGGATACGGTAGCCTGCGCCGATTGGGCCTTTTTCGCCAAGAACGGTGGCGATACCACTACCCTGGCCGTCATGACCGCTCGCGCCTACACTCATCGCAAGAAGATCATTTTCTTCAAGGGCTACTACCACGGTGTCGCTCCCTGGACGCAAAAGATCGACTATGCAGGTGTCATCGAAGAGGACGTCATGCATAATCTCTACTGCGAGTGGAATAATTACGAGCAACTGGAGACGCTCTTCCAAACCTATAAGTGTGAGATCGCCGCGGTGATCGGACAGCCTTACATGCACGGCAACTTCATGGACAACCAACTGCCCGCC
>JAZQXS010000142.1:0-1590 GCA_045633025.1 Eubacteriales bacterium
AAATCCGCAACGGCGGGGAACAGTTCGGCATCGGGTACGCCGCCGTTTTCCCACTTGGATACCGCTTGGGCAGATACACCCACCGCGCGGGCGAGGTCATCCTGGGTCGCTCCCTTGGCCTTTCGCATACGGGCAATATTGGCTCCGATATTTTGAATACTCATGGTTTTCTCCTTTTTTAGATCAATTTCGTGATCGCGCTTTCACTGTCCTTATTATACCACAATCCGCGGTTGATTGCAAGAGAGGCGATATTGTCGAAATTCAACCGTGAGTTGTGCGTTGTCAAGACGGACAACCGCGGGTTGACAAAAGTGTGCAGCATGACGGAATGAAATTTTGCATCCAAGAAAAAACCGCCCGAACATCTCGGACGGCTTTTTCAAATCTTGTATTTCGTATCTTGTATCTAAGTATCTTCTCAGATCTTGCCCTCATCCAGCAGAGCCGCCTTCTTGCCCCAGAAGCGGGCGAACAGCAGGCAGACGACAGCGCCGAAGGCACCGATCCCCAGCCAGACCAGGATCATGATGTTCCAGCCGAATCGCTCGGACAGGATACCGTACAGGAAGGTGGAAAGGGCGGTGGCGATGTAGATCATGCTGTTGAACATACCCGTCACGGCGGCGGACAGATCCAGGGTGGCGAAGCGGTAGGGAATGGTGGTAAGGAACATGAGGTTCGCGCCCCACATGCAGGAAACGCTGATGGCCATGAAGATGATGCAGACCAGGGCGTTGAGATTGCGGCAAGCGAACAGACCGCCGATGCACAGCGCGGCTACGGCGAACATCAGGGCGGAGGTGTACAGCTCATTGTGGATGTACTTCTCATACAGCCAGTTGGCTACGTAGGTACCAGACAGGCTGATGATGGGGATGATGACCGTGGTGATGGCGGCCATGGAGCTGTCCATGTTGAACTGCTCCGAGAGGAAGGTGGGAGCCCAGCTCTCTACGGCATCGCGGAGCGCGCCGTTGCAGAACAGACCGAAGACGACCACCCACAGACCCGAGGCCAGGATGACGGCGGGGAGGGAGTGACTGCGCTTCTTCTGATGGTTGGCCTCGGCCTCGGCGTCGGCCTTCTCGCGAAGGGCAGCGCGCTCAATGCGGCAGGCCTCGTCCATCATCTTGGTATACTTGGAGAGGGCGGCGTTACCCAGCGTCCAGGTCAGGAAGCAGGCGAACAGGATACCGGCGGTCACGTAGAACACGAAACGCCAGCCACCCAGACTGAGCAGAAATCCGGGGATGAGGAAGGCCAGGATGGCACCTACCGAGCAGGCGGCATTCAGACCGGTGCCCGCGCCGCTGCGCCGCTCGATGGGAAGCTGGTTGGTGACGGTACGGAGAAGGGGAGCCCACAGCATGGAATTAAAGAGACCGTTCAGCGCCCAAATGAGGGGCATAATGGTGGCGGTGGGAGCAAGACCCATGGCAAGGCTGCAAATCGTCGCGCCGCCAAGACCGATGGCGACCATAAACTTGGGGCGGATCTTGGTGCCGACGATGCCGTTGATGAATTGCCCCGCGCCGTAGGCCAGCATGAAGCAGGGGAGGATCATAGCAAGTCGGATCGTAGCCATGT
>JAZQXS010000143.1:0-4201 GCA_045633025.1 Eubacteriales bacterium
TATTCAAAGTTCTTTGGCGAGGATTGGGGCAGAGCCCCTATCGTTCTTATCCTATCACCCACAACCCACACCGCAGGAGCCCTTCATGCGGCAGTATTGGCAGGCGGCATCCGAGGGGGTACGGGACGCGCAGCCCGCGTACATTTCGGCCGCGGTATCCTTGATGGTGGATTTGAGCAGGGCTTCCAGCTCGGCGAGCTGGTCACGGGACAGAAGCCCCTTGCCGGTGAACTCTCCCGCTTTGTTGCGCTTGACCGAGGGGAGGAAAATTTGAGTCTCGTCGCTGTTGGCGGCGGTCAGCAGCTCGGGCTCGCCCAGAACCACCCCCGTCCGACAGGGAAGGATGGCGCCGCCGCGGTCGGATTCATCAGGACTCAGATAGACCGCTGAGGCGGGGAGCACCTGCCGCGGCGGCTCCCCGTCCGCATCGGCAAACAGCGCCCGATTTTCGGGGGAGCAGAGGGTGAACAGGTAGAGAAGGAGCTGAATATTCATGTCCTCGGTGACCGATTGGGTGGTAAACTCATGCTTCGAGGACTTGTAATCCACCACACGCACGTATACCGTTTCCCCGTCCTCGGCGCGATAGAGATCCACACGGTCGATCCGCCCGCCCAAAAGGAGCTTGACGGCATCGCCGTCGGATGGCTTGCTTGTGGGGAGCAGGGTCAGCTCGTCCTCGTCCACGGGGAGGGACAGGGTCATGGGGCGGGGATCCTCTGCCCGTCGGCCGTGGGTATCCCACTCCAGCCCCACCACGCGGAAGGCTGATTGCCGCAGCTCGGCCTGAATGCTCTCGATGAGCACCAGCGCGATCTGACGCAGACGGTCAAACAGGTGGAGCAATCGCCCGTTCTCCGAGATATCCCCGCACAGATCGCGGATGTAGGCATCGATCACCGCGTCTGCGGTCTCCAGCGCCTCGGTTTCATTCATGGGACGGAGACGGTTTTCGGAGTCCAGAGAGAGCCGCAGGTATTGCTCCATGACGTGATGCAGAAACACACCCGCGCCCAGATTGTCGAATTTTGCCTCGGCGCGCTCCCGTAAGCGGAGAATGTGGGCGCCGTAATAGCTGTACGGACAGCGGGCGTAGGTTTGCAGACGGCTTTGCGAGAGCCAGATCTCGTCCCCCAGCAGGCGGCGCGCCGTGGGCTTGGATACCCGATCCTCCACAGGCGTGCGGTAGCGCGGAGCATCGGTTCCCCTGACCATAGAGGAATGAAAGACCGCAGGCTTGATATAGGGGAACAGATGGCGGATGCGTGTAAAGGCCGCAGAGGGGGAACGGGTCTGCCCGTCGGGAGTGGCGGCGGAGCAGGACAGGATCAGGGTGTCGGAGGGCTTGGTAAAGGCTCGCCAGACGTAGAGAAGCTCATCGGACGTGAGCCGCTCGGCGCGGGAATCCAACTCGATTCCCAGCCGCGAAAGGGTCTCCTTGTCCTGCTCCGAAAGCAAGCCGTCCTCCTTGACGGATTGGGGAAACTCCCCCTCGCAGAGCCCCAGCACCAGCATGGCGCGGATATGATCCACCCGCAGGGTGGCGGCCGAGCCCACGGTCACGCAATTATGTCTGGCGGGCACCGAACCGATATCGGTGTCGGCAAAGACCAGGGAGAGCGCCGTAGCCAGCTCGTCGGGGGTCAGCGGCTCTGCCTCCTGCATGACGGTCGCTACGGTCGCCAGCGTCTCGGTGAGAAAGGACCACAGCCGCACCTGCTCTCCCGCCTCCCGCGCTTGTCCCAGCGACAGGTACTCCTCCGCTTGCTTGCCCAGCTTGGACTTTACCTTCAGATCACAGAGAAATTCGTATATGCCGCGGCACTGATCGGCGACGGATTCGGCGGTGCGGAGTCTGTCCTCCAGCGAAAGCAAGGGGGTCATGACCGCCTCTCGGACGCGGTTGGCGGCTTGCAGAATCGCCAAAGCGCGGGGCGACATGTCCAGCGTGTATCCGTCGGGGTTCATGCTCCATGCCGCATCCAGCATACGCTTGCCTCCCAAATGCCAGGTGTCCACGTATTCGGCGAAATAGTCCAGCTCCCGCGTATCCATGCTCAAAAGCCCTGTCTTGCACAGCGCCAGAATGTCCTCGGCCTGCCATTTCCGCGCCACACAGCGCAGAGCGGTCAGGATCAGACGAGCGGCGGGCTTTTCGTTGAGGTCGGTGCGCTCCGACAGGAAGTAAGGAATGCCGTATTGCTCCAGGGCGGCGTCCAGCACGCCCTCCCAAGCGGACGTATCCCGTACGACCACAGCCATGTCCTCATAGGCGACTCCCTGTTGCGCAAGCTCCAGAATATGCAGAGCCGCCGCCTGCGCCTCGTCGTAGAGCGTGGGGCATACGTAGGTTTGGATATGTCCTCGGTCGGCTTCCTCGGGCAGGACGCGGGTATCCGCCTCCGCGCCGAAATTCCATAGGGACTTGTCCAGCATCCTCAGCTCAAGGGGAATGGCGCGGCGGGATTCGTCCAAAAGCTGATCCTCATACGCCTGCCCCGCATCCTCGCAGATACGGGTCAATCGGCGGACGGTGTCCTTCATGCTTTCGAATTGCGGCTCGGAGGTCGCGCGTCCGCCGCATCCCACGGTGATGACAACGTCGTCGGCCTGGCGGATCACGGCGCGGAGGATGGCGTATTCCTGGGCGGTGAAGCTGGTGAAGGAATCGATATAGACCGTAGAGCCAGCAAAGAAATCATGCTCCTCGAGTTGTTCTGCGGCGCGGAGCAGGCGGTCGGCGGGGTTCTCGCCGTACACCCGGGATACCAGTCCGTCGTAGGCCGCCGAAACCAGCGAAAGATCCCGCAGCTTGCCGTACAGAGGGGAGTCCTTGTCCAGCTCCTCGGCGGCGCGCTCCAGCGCGGCGGCGGTGATACCGTTGTTTCGCAGCTCCTCGGCGGCGGCCAGCATTTTCTTGCAGAGCGCGCTGTCTGTGGCGGCGGCGTGGGTGTAGGTTTCCAGAATGCCCGTCAGCTCCCGCAGGTTTTCCCACATCAGCAGGGATTTCATGGCGCGGGTGACGGTGTGCTGCGCGCGGCCGCCGAAACGATCCGCCACGGTGTCGCAGAGGCGGGAAAAGCTGAAAATGGAGAAATGCCGCCGCGCCTCGGGAGGCATGACGGACAGAAGGCTCAGCTCGGCGGAATAGGCCTGCTGCTCGGGAACGATGAGATAAACAGGCCGGGAGGGCGCGGCAAGCGCGGCGATCTCCCGGGTTATGGTGTAGGTCTTACCGCTTCCCGGGCGGCCAAACAGGAATCGAATCATGGCTTACTCCTTTATAACGATCAGCGATCAGCGATTAGCGATCAACGGTCAATTCGGCGTTACGGCGGATCACGGCCCGTCCCCGCCACGCGTAGGCGCGGGATGCAAATTCCTCGTCGGACATGGCATCCAGAGCAGGGGCATCCACATGGATCAGACGGTGATCGCGGAAGTAGGGAATGGGGGTGTCCCGCCCCTCGCGGATGACGCGGATATTGTGGGGGCAAACGAGCTGACAGACGTCGCATCCCCAGACCAGGCGATTCTTGCGGATGGCCTCTGCCTCATCGGGGGTCAGGATCCCCTTTTTTTGGGTCAGCGCCGACAGGCATCCCTCCCGCTCGCCTTTGGTACACCGCCCGGGACAGGCGGCCACGCAGGCGCCGCACCGCTCACAGGCAGGCGGCTCATCGGGAAACAGCGGCGGAGGGGAGCCGGTGACGGTTTCGTAATCGGCATCGGTAACGACCTCGGCCAGAAATACCAGACTTCCGTATTCAGGGGTGATGAGCAATCCGTTCATGCCCAAGACCCCTAATCCCGCCCGCGCCGCCGCGTTGACCTCGCGGATGGGGGCGTGGTCGGCAAACAGGGTGAAGCGATGGGCAGGGAAGGACGCGGCGAGAGTAGGGATCAGCGTTGCTTCAAGATCCCGCGCGTACCCGTGATAATCCCGCGGAACGGCGTACAGAGACACGTTTCGTTCGGGATGGTTCGCATCGGCGGTCATGACGTAGGGAATGGTGAACAGAATCGCGGTGCCCGTCCACGGGATGCCCGCCCGATCCAGAAGGTATCCCTTGGCGGTCTGACAGGACGACAAAGGAATGGCACACGCAGGCGTACCAAGCAACGATACAATCGTTTCAAGCATGGTGGTCGCCTTCATAATGCCATTCCTTTCTGTGTATGAGCTTTGTGGATCAGTTGC
>JAZQXS010000144.1:0-5810 GCA_045633025.1 Eubacteriales bacterium
GGAAAGTTTTTGGATTTCAAAGAACTTACAATAAACCAAATCCTAATCTACGAAAGGTTTGGGGAGTTGCAAGACCCCTTTGCAAAAGGGTTCTTGGCGGGGGGCAGGGGCAGCGCCCCTCGTTCCTCATATTCCTCTTAGTCGCAGAACTCTGCCACACATCTCTTATATGCGGCAACAGGATCCTCGGCGGCGGTGATAGGACGGCCGACGACGATGTAGTCGGAGCCGATCTCCTTGGCCGCGGCGGGGGTCATGACACGCTTCTGGTCACCAATGTCCCCGTCAGCAAAGCGAACTCCGGGGGTGACGGTCACGAAGCCGTCGCCGCAACGCTCGTGAACCTTGCCGGCCTCCAGGGGAGAGCAGACAACGCCGTCCAGACCCGCAACCTTGGCGTTGTGGGCGTAGTGCATGACTACGTCGGCGATGGGATGGTCGATGAGCAGGTCAGCCTTCATGCTCTCCTCGTCGGTGGAGGTGAGCTGGGTCACGGCGATCAGCAGAGGGCGGGTGCCGTCAGGACGGGTCAACCCCTCGATAGCGGCCTCCATCATGCGGATGGTACCGCCGGCGTGGAGGTTGGTCATATCAACGTCCAGGCGGGAGAGAACAGCCATAGACTTCTTGACGGTGTTGGGAATGTCATGGAGCTTCAGATCCAGGAAGATCTTGTGGCCGCGCGCCTTGATCTCACGGACGATAGCGGGGCCCTCGGCGTAGTACAGCTCCATACCGATCTTTACGAAAGGCTTACGATCCAGCCCCTCAAAGAGGTCGAGAAATTTGAATACCTTTTCAGCGCTGTCAAAATCACAGGCTACGATTACGTCTTTTCCCATTGTTTCGGTTCTCCTTTATGTTGTCATTATATATTTTTCGTTGTCATCTATCTTTTGAAGGTTTTGGAGTTCCAAGAACCTTTTGTAAAAGGTTCTTGGTGGGGTGCAGGGGCAACGCCCCTGCTCACGCTTGCCCGATGATCTCGGACAGGGAGGTGATCCCGTACTTCTCCATCACGCGGGGCAGATCGTTTACGATGTCGCGGGAGGCGAAGGGATTGACCAGATTGGCCGCGCCCACCTCAACCGCCGTAGCGCCGGCCAGCATGAGCTCGATGACATCCTCGGCCGTGGATACGCCGCCCATGCCCACAACGGGGATCTTTACGGCGTGCGCCACCTGGTACACCATCCGCACCGCTACGGGGAAGATGGCCGCACCCGAGAAGCCGCCCATTTTGTTGGCGATCACGGGCTTCTTGGTCTTGAGATCGATCCGCATACCCAGAAGGGTGTTGATCAAGCTGATGCCGTCCGCGCCCGCCTCCTCGCAAGCCTTGGCGATGGAGACGATATCGGTCACGTTGGGGGACAGCTTGATGATCACGGGCTTCTTGGTGACAGCCTTGACAGGGCGGGTCACCCCGGCCGCCGCGTCAGGGGCAGTACCGAAACTCATGCCGCCGCCGTGGACGTTGGGGCAGGAGACGTTGACCTCCAGCCAGCCCACCTGGGGCTCCTTGTCCAGCCGCTCGCAGGTGTAGGCGTAATCCTCTACCGCAAAGCCGCTGACGTTGGCCATCACGGGCTTGTGGAAACACTTGGCCAAGCGGGGCAGCTCTTCAGAGATGACCTTTTCCACGCCGGGATTTTGCAGGCCCACAGCGTTGATCATACCCGCGGTGCACTCGGCGATACGGGGAGTAGGGTTGCCGAAACGGGGATCCTTCGTGGTTCCCTTGAAGGAAAAGCTACCCAGGCAGTTGATGTCGTACAGCTCCGCGAACTCGTAGCCGTAGCCGAAGGTACCGCTGGCGGGGATGATGGGATTGTCCATCTCGATGCCGCAGAGGGTCACTCTGGTATCACGCATTACTTGTCCCATAGAATATCCTCCTTGACCAGTACGGGTCCCTCCTTGCAGATGCGCTTGTTGCCGGTCACGGTCTTGCAGGAGCATCCCATGCAGGCGCCAAAGCCGCATCCCATGCGCTCCTCAAAGCTGAACTGACCGCTCGTATTGGTAGCCTTATATACGGCCTTGAGCATGGGCTCGGGGCCGCAGGTGTAGAAATAGGTGTAGTCCAGACCATCCATAGCGTTGGTGACGAAGCCCTTGATCCCGTAGGAGCCATCCACGGTAGTCACGAAGGTCTTGCAGCCCAACGCCTTGAAATCCTCCTCGCCGAAGACCTCGTCCTTGGTGTTGAAGCCCAAAATGACGGTGACGTCCTTCCCTACCTCGCGGAGAAGTCTTGCCAGCATGTACAGGGGCGGCACGCCAACGCCGCCGCCGATCAGCAGGGGGCGGTCGCCCGCCTTGGCCATGTCGTAGCCGTTACCCAGACCCGTCAGCACGTCGAGGGTCTGACCCGCGCCCATCTTGGCCATCTGCTCGGTTCCCTTACCCACCACCTTGTAGATGAGAGTCAGCTCGTCACCGACACAGTCGTTGACCGAAATGGGACGGCGCAGGTACAGTCCGTCCAAGAGAATGTTGACGAACTGGCCGGGCCCCGTGATGGCCGAGGTATCGCCCGTAAGAACCATCTTGTAGACGGTAGCCGTCAAGGCGATATTGCTTTTTATTTCAAAAATTCCTTGTTTCATCTTAAAATATGTCTCCAATAATATGCTTATTGAAAGTTCTTGGAGGGGGTCAAGGGGGAACCTTCTTTCAAGAAGGTTCCTCCTTGCGCTCTCCCTCACTCCTCACGAATCGATCGTAGAAATGGTCAGAGTAGTCTCCTCCAGCACGTCCAGCAGAACGCGGACGGTGTCGAGGGAGGTCATCATGGTGACGTTGTTCTCAATGGCGAAGCGGCGGATGAGAGCGCCGTCCTTGGCAGAGCCCATGGAATCCACGTCGCGGGTGTTGATGACGTAGGCGATATAGCCCTGGCGCAGCTCGCGCAGGATCTCGTCGCTGTCCTCCTCCAGCTTAGCGACCACATGGGTGCGGATACCGTTCTCCTTGAGGAACTTGGCCGTACCCGAGGTAGCCTCAATGTTGAAGCCCAGATTGTAGAAGCGGCGGATGAGGGGCAGAGCCTCGGCCTTGTCCTTGTCTGCGATGGTGGCGAACACGGTGCCGTAGTTCTGGAGCTTCATGCCGGAAGCCTGCAAAGCCTTGTACAGCGCGCGGTAGAACTTATCGTCGTAGCCGATGGCCTCGCCCGTAGACTTCATCTCAGGAGACAGATATGCATCCAGGCCGCGGAGCTTGTTGAAGGAGAACACAGGCACCTTGACG
Source organism: Eubacteriales bacterium (assembly GCA_045633025.1). Classification (GTDB taxonomy): domain Bacteria; phylum Bacillota; class Clostridia; order Oscillospirales; family CAG-272; genus CAMEON01. The sequence continues at coordinate 3,256 of JAZQXS010000144.1, forward strand.
TACCAGCGCTTCTTTTCCTCGGGGTAGATATCGAAGATACCCAACTCCTTGAGGGACTTGCCAAGAATCACCTCGGTGGCGATATCAGCCAGGCTGTACCCGGTTGCCTTGGACAGGAAGGGCACGGTACGGGAGGAACGGGGGTTGACCTCGATGATGAATACGTTGTCATTCTCGTCCACGATGAACTGAATGTTATACAGACCCACGATACCGATTCCCAAGCCCAGAGCCTTGGCGTATTGCAGAATGACACCCTTGACCTTGTCGGAAATGGAGAAGGGAGGATAGACGGAAATGGAGTCGCCCGAGTGAACGCCGGTGCGCTCAACCAGCTCCATGATACCGGGCACGAATACGTTGCGGCCGTCGCAGATGGCGTCCACCTCAACCTCCTTACCGCTGATATACTTGTCAACCAGAACAGGCTTGTCCTCGTCGATCTCAACGGCGGTCTTGAGGTAGTGGCGGAGCTGCTCCTCGTTACCGACGATCTGCATAGCGCGGCCGCCCAGCACGAAGGAGGGACGAACCAGCACAGGGTAGCCGATCTCACGGGCGGCTTCCAAACCGTCCTCCAGCTTGGTCACGGCCTTGCCCTTGGCGCGGGGGATGTTCAGCTCATTGAGAAGGTTCTCAAACGCGTTTCTGTCCTCGGCGCGGTCAATCGCCTGGCAATCGGTACCGATGATCTTGACGCCTCTGTCGTAGAGAGGCTGTGCCAGGTTGATGGCGGTCTGACCGCCCAGGGAGGCGATGACACCCTCGGGCTTCTCGAACTCGATGATGTTCATGACGTCCTCGGGCGTCAGAGGCTCAAAGTAGAGCTTGTCGGCGGTGGTGTAGTCGGTGGAGACCGTCTCGGGGTTGTTATTGATGATGATCGCCTCATAGCCGGAGTTCTTGATGGTCGCGACCGCATGAACGGTGGAATAGTCGAACTCCACGCCCTGGCCGATACGGATGGGGCCTGCGCCCAGCACCACGATCTTCTTCTTATCGGTCAGAACGGAGGCATTCTCTCCGGTGTAGGAGGAATAGAAGTAAGGGATATAGGCGCCGGTGTGGCAAGTGTCCACCATGCGGAACACGGGGAACAGGTTGTGCTCCTTGCGGAAGCCGAACACATCCAGCTCGGTGCACTTCCACATTCTGGCGACGTACTTATCCGAGAAGCCCATCTTCTTGGCGGCGGTCAGCGTCTCCAGGTCAAAGGGATGAGCCTTCAGCGTCTCCTCCATATCCACGATGCGCTTGATGGCCTCCAGGAAGTAGGGGGTGATCATGGTGATCTCGTGGAGCTTCTCAATGGTCACGCCGCGGTAGATCAGCTCGGCGATGGCGAAGATGTTGTCGTCGCGGAACTCCTTGATATAATTGAGGATATCTTCATTTGACATATTGTCGAACTTAGCGTGATAAACGTGGTTTACGCCGATCTCGAGAGAGCGCATACCCTTGAGGAGACATTCTTCAAGGTTAGAGCCGATGCCCATTACCTCACCGGTAGCCTTCATCTGTGTACCGAGAGAGTTGGATGCGCTTGTGAACTTGTCAAAGGGGAAGCGGGGGAGCTTTGCGATAACGTAATCAAGCTGAGGCTCAAACGCCGCGGTCGTGTTGGCGATAGTGATCTCCTCAAGGGTCATGCCTACAGCGATCTTGGCAGTTACCTTAGCGATGGGGTATCCGCTTGCCTTGGAAGCGAGAGCTGAGGAACGGGAAACTCTGGGGTTGACCTCAATGAGGTAGTATTCGCTGGAGTGGGGATTGAGTGCGAACTGTACGTTACAGCCGCCCTCGATCTTAAGCTCACGAATGATCTTGATAGCGCTGTCGTTGAGCATCTGTCTGTCGTGGTCGCTGAGAGTGAGGATAGGAGCAACAACGATGGAGTCACCGGTGTGAACGCCGACGGGGTCGATGTTTTCCATGCCGCAGATGGTGATAGCGTGGTCACTAGAGTCACGCATTACCTCAAACTCGATCTCCTTGTATCCCTTGACGCTCTTCTCGATAAGAACCTGGTGAACGGGGGAGAGCTTGAAGGCGTTGATGCCGATCTCGATAAGCTCTTCTTCATTGTATGCAAATCCGCCGCCTGTACCACCGAGGGTAAACGCAGGACGGAGAACTACGGGGTAACCGATGCGTGCAGCCGCAGCCTTAGCCTCTTCAAGGTCGTATGTGATCTCGGAGGGGATGGTGGGCTCCCCGATGGACTGGCAAAGCTCCTTGAACAGCTCGCGGTCCTCTGCTCGCTCGATGCTTTCGCTGCTGGTGCCGAGAAGCTCTACGCCGCACTCCTTGAGCACGCCCTTCTTCTCAAGCTGCATTGCAAGGTTGAGACCTGTCTGACCGCCGATGCCGGGAACGATAGCGTCGGGGCGCTCGTAGCGGAGGATCTTTGCGATATATTCAAGGGTCAAGGGCTCCATGTAGACCTTGTCTGCGATAGTTGTGTCTGTCATAATGGTTGCAGGGTTTGAGTTGCAGAGCACTACCTCGTATCCCTCTTCCTTGAGAGCGAGACAAGCCTGTGTACCTGCGTAGTC
>JAZQXS010000145.1:0-3205 GCA_045633025.1 Eubacteriales bacterium
GGACTATATTTACGATATGCCCGATCAGATGGCCGCCGCGGATTTGGTGATCTCCCGCGCCGGAGCTATGTCCATATCCGAGCTGGCGCTGACGGGAAAGGCGGCTGTGCTGATCCCCTCGCCCTACGTGGCCGAACAGCACCAGCTCAAAAACGCCATGGCGCTGGTCAAGGAGGGAGCGGGGGTTTGCGTGGAGGAGCATACGCTTCCCGCGGGAACGTTGACCGCATCGGTCACTGAGCTGTTGAACTCGGAGGATCGACGCGCCCTTATGGGGACCTGTATCCGAGAAAAATTTGCTTGCCCCGATGCCAACGATCGTATCTACGAGCATTTGATGAGCCTGCTACTCAAATCCAAGTAAAAAAAAGGATGTGCTGACGCTATGAAAAAATTGCGGATTCCGCGCAGACCAAAGCCTCGCCCGTTCGGGGAAAAATTCAGCGCAGAGGCAGAGTTTTTCGGGAGCCGGGAGAAAAAAAAGAAGCCTCGGTTGGGGCGCCTGCCGGTTATTCTTCTGGGGATGCTGGGCAGCGCAGCGCTGGTGGGGCTGATCCTTCTATTGAGCGGACTATGGCGGGTTTCGGAGGTAACGGCCGAGGACGGAGTGCTGTATTCCGCCGCCGTGGTGATGGAATATGCGGATATTGACGTGGGGGATAAAATGCTGGGCTTTGACAGCTCGGCTGTGGCGAAGCGGCTTAAGGCGGGGCTACCCATGATCGACAATATCCGCATTCGAAAGCATCTGAACGGGAAGGTATCCATTTCGTTTGAGGAGATCACCGAGGTATACTATACCTGCCACAATGCCAATTACTATGTAATATCCGCCGCTGACAGAGAGGTGCTGGGGGTGTTTTCGACCCCAACCGAGGCAAAGCGCGCCAAAGCGATCTATATCGGGCTTCCCGAGGCGACCCGCGTGCGGGTGGGGGAGAGGCTGTCCTTTATCAATCTTCCGTACGAGCCGGATTCTGCGCCGGAGGAGCTGGTTGACTATGAGGTGGAGACCGACGAGCCGGAGAAGGAATATGCGTATGTGTTTGAGTTCGTGGACGCGCTGATGGCATCTCCGCTGGCATCCCGTGTAACCGGTATGGAGGCAGGAGACCGCTACGATATTTGGCTGGTGCTGGATAAGCGGATACGCATTCGGATCGGCAACATGGATGAGTTGGATCGCAAGCTGAAAATGATCGAGCGCTCCTTGGCGGATCGCGCAGAGGCAGGGAAGGATGACGGCGTTATGCCGGTATTGGTGGACGTTTCGGATCCCACGCGCATCATTCACCGCGCCTCTCCGGATATTGAACTGCCCGATTGGGTCGAGGGATTGACATGACCTGACGGATGAACATTTCGAATATGTAAATTTTTATTGAATTTACAAAAAGCTATTGCAATTTTGATGAAAAAAGTATATTATATAGATATGGTATGGAATCCTGCCCGAAAATGGCGGGATGGGATGCGCGTACCCGCTTTGGGTAGCGGATCGCGCCAATAATCATTTCGTATTTGTAAAATTCGGGAGGAAGAAACAATGACCTTTGAACACGATGATACTTATGAATCCGGCGTAAACATTAAAGTAATCGGCGTCGGCGGCGGCGGAAACAACGCTGTGAACCGTATGATTACAACCAACATCAAGGGCGTGGAGTTTGTCGCCATCAATACTGACCGCCAGGCTTTGAACCATTCCGATGCGGCTACCCAGCTCGTCATCGGCGAGAAGCTGACCCGCGGCTTCGGCGCAGGCGCCAATCCCCAGATCGGTTGCCGCGCCGCTGAAGAGTCGATCGAAGAGATCAAGGCGATCCTGCAGGATGCAGACATGGTCTTTATCACCGCCGGTATGGGCGGAGGAACGGGCACGGGCGCGGCTCCCGTAGTGGCTCGCGTTGCGCATGAGATGGGCATTTTGACCATCGGTATCGTGACCAAGCCCTTCGGCTTTGAGGGCAAGCGCCGTATGGATCAGGCCATGGCCGGTATTTCCGAGCTGAGCCAGTACGTGGATTCCCTCGTTGTGATCCCCAATGACAGATTGAAGCAGGTATCCGATTCCCGCATCACGCTGGAGAACGCATTTGAGGTTGCAGACGGCGTTCTGTCCCGCGGTACCAAGAGCATCTCTGAGCTCATTACGGTGCACGGCTTCATCAACCTGGACTTCGCTGATATTTCTTCCGTCATGAGAAACGCAGGCTATGCGCACATGGGTGTGGGTAGCGCCAGCGGTAAGGACAAGGCCGAGCAGGCCGCTCGCGAGGCGATTTCCAGCCCTCTGCTGGAGTCCTCCATTGCCGGCTCTCACGGTATCCTGATCAGCATTACCGTATCTCCCGATGTCGGTCTCGAGGACGTGGATATGGCTTCCAGCATGATCGCGGCCGAGGCTTCGCCCGATGCAAACGTAATTTGGGGTGTGAATATCGACCACGAGCTGGAGGATGAGATGCACATCACCATCATCGCCACCGGCTTTGCCAACTCTCAGCCCGAACAGCCGAAAAAGGTAGAGGAGAAGCCCGCTGTGGCTCAGCCTCAGCAGCCTGTTAAGCCCCGCCGTCCCAGACCCGAGGGTGCCGCCGCGCCGGTTAAGCGTGAGAAGCCCCGTTCTTCGGCTGACGAGGAGCTGGACAGACTCATGAAGGAGTTTGACACGCCTAAGAAGAAGGTCGTACGCTGATTCCGCTGCGCATAGATCCAATCACCGATCCCCCGGCCGTTACGGTCGGGGGTTTTGATCGTCATGGATAAAATGTATGATGTGTATCGCGCTTCAACGACCAATTTCGGCATTTTGCGAAAAAAATGTGAATTTATTCACACGAATTTCAAAAAAGGTCTTGACAAATTTCATGAAAAGCGGTATAATGTAAAAACCATGTGCAGGAAATGCACGGAAAAAGAAGAGGTATACAATGTACACTGACAAGACCATTGTCTGCAAGGATTGCGGACGCGAATTCGTATTCTCCGCCAGCGAGCAGGAGTTCTACGCCGAGAAGGGTTTCACCAACGAGCCCCAGAGATGCCGTGATTGCCGCAACGCCCGCAAGGCTCAGCGCGGTCAGGCTCCCACCCGCCAGATGTTCGACGCTACCTGCGCCAACTGCGGCAAGGAGTGCAAGGTTCCCTTCGAGCCTCACAACGACCGTCCCGTCTACTGCAGCGAGTGCTTCCAGAACAGAAA
>JAZQXS010000146.1:0-2229 GCA_045633025.1 Eubacteriales bacterium
TCCCTACCCACTGGGTTGTTGGGGATGTAAACGCTTTTTAAAGGTTTTGTTCGCAAAATAGTATAAAACCTTGAATCCAAAATATCTCGTGGTAGGAGCGTTCTTTGAACGTCCGCGGGCGCACCGCCGAGTTTAACTCGGCATGTGCGCCCTTCCGTGCCTGTGGTTCAATGTTTTATCTGTAAATTTAGTATTAAGCCGCCGGAGGCACCCCTTATACCAAAAGACCGACTCTCGCGTGAAAGTCGGTCTTTTGGTATGGTTTATTCTTGGGGATCGTTCCCTTCCTCGGCGGTGTAGGTGTCGGTTGCAGGAGCCACATCCGCAGTTTGGGCGGGCTCAGCAAGCTCGGCAGATATCTCGGCGGGAGCGTTGGGGTCGATGGTGAACCGTTTTCGCAGACAGCAGTAGAGGATCGCGCCCACGGGGACAGCTACCTTAGTCACAACAGCCAAGAGGCCGGGGTCGGCTACCATGCTGCTGGTCTGGAGAGCCAGGCCGATGTTGAATTGCAAGCCCGAGGTCTCCCCCGAGGTAACCGTAACGGCGATCGCGCCGAAAATCAAAATGGCCCAGAGAACCTTGTATTTCATCTTACGGCGCAGACAGTCCACGAACATCCAGATGGTGAAGGCCAGAGCCAGGCCGGAGACCACCAGCAGGATGATGCTGACGGTGGGGACGAAGGTTTCGGTGCGCTTCAAAAAGTCGGTCACGTCCGAGAAATGGACGCCGGCGATGCAATCGATGTCATCACGGGTGACGATGCGGAGGAGGATGGTGCGGCCGTTGTCGGGGTAGACCTGATAGGCGGTGGTGCGGGTGGTCAGACCGCCCGATCGGTTGACGTTCCAGCCGATCTGCTCCATCTCGTAGGTCTCGGCATCCTCCAAGGCGGGGCGGATCGTCGCCCAGTAGGCGCGGAAGTCATCGTCACTGACCGTTTCCTTGACCATATCGTAGGCGGCGTCGTAGTCATCCGCTATGATGCAATCCATGAACTGCTCGCCGAGGATCGTGTTGTCGCCAATGTCCATGTCGGCGGCGCAGGAGACCAGAGTGAGGAGGGTCAGCGCGCAAAGGAACAGCAAAATAATACGAATACGGGTAGATTTCATAGATGATCTCCTTTCAGAGGGGGCATTTCATTATAGCATAGATCATAGGGAAAGTTGTGAGCAAAGAAAAATCTTTTGTGTCCAAACCGTGAATTATGGTGTCTGAACCAGCGGGTTCAGGAAATCACGGATATCGCCCACCACCTCATCGTAGCAGGCATCATTCAGGATCTCATGCCGATACCCCTCGTACAGACGGCAGGTGACCTGCTTTCCCGCCCTCTCCAGATTGCGGCGTACGGTCTCGACCCCCTTGCCCATGCCGCCCACGGGATCATTCTGCCCCGATACCAGCAGGATCGGAACATCGGCTGAAGCATTGCGGAACCACGCCCTGCGGTTGGCGTATTTGGTCAGACGAATAAGATCCCCCATAGCGCTGACGGTGAAGGGGAATGTGCAAAGCGGGTCTGCGCGGTACACGTCCCGCACGGCGCGGTCGGTGGTCAGCCAGGCGTAGATGTCTTCCTCGTCACGGAAAGGTTTTACGTATCCGCCGAAGACCAAAGCGTAGATCAGCTTGGAGGCGTACTTGTCCCCGCGGAAAGCCTTAATGAGCCCCGTGAGGGCGATGCCTGCCCCCGCTGCGGGGTTTGGCCCGCCCGTACCCATAACAATCAATCCTGCCAGAGTATTGGGCTTCATATATTGCTCCGCAACCAAGCGCGCCACGAAGGAACCCATACTGTGTCCCATAAGGACAAATGGAAGAGAGCCGAACTGTGCCTCGTACTCGGCGCGTACAGCCTCCCCAAAGGCAACGGCATCCCGACAGAGGATGTCCCAGCCTCCCTTGTGAGCGATGAACCCCCACTCGGAGGGATCGGCGGTTTGGCCGTGTCCCAGATGGTCATGTCCGCAGACCAGCCACCCGGCATCGGCCATATCCTGCATGAAGCGATGATATCGGCCGATGTATTCGGTCATACCGTGGACGATCTGCAGTATGCCCACAGGCTTGCCAACGGGCAGGTAGACCACACCGTGAAGAGTATGGATGGCATCTGTGGAAGGAACAAGCTTCGGAATCATAAAAGACCACTCCTTTCGGTATTTTCTCAAGATCCGAACATACGGCACGCCTTCACGGCGCGATTCCAACCGGCCTTCA
>JAZQXS010000147.1:0-3305 GCA_045633025.1 Eubacteriales bacterium
AAACCCAGTTACATTATACTCGGAGGTTTAACTCTTTTCAACACTTTTTGTTTCGGGCTTGCTTGTAGCTCGCCCGCTTTATTGTCGCTTCGCTCGTTTTCGGCTCCCCCAGTAGAACTGGGGGTTTATTTGGATACCAAACACAAAAGCATCGCGAAAAACTCCGCGATGCTTTTTCTATGCTCACTCCCCAAACAGCTCCCGAAAGAGGGGATGACCCCGCAGGCCGTCGAACACCTCCCGCCGGCTCATGTCTTTGATCTCCTTTGACGACATCCCGGTTCCCGTAACGAACCACTCACTCGAATCAAAGCTCCAACCGCGGAAAAGGGGTGCTGTGTAGGTGTACTCCCCCTGGTCAGCAAAAACAATGCGGTCAGCTTCCTCCGCATGGTACAGGGCATCCTTCAAAAACTCCAACGCATCGTCGGTCTTGCCCTCCTTTGCCGCTCTCTCGGCCTTATGGAAGCGAATATGATACATATAATCATGGAAAGCCAAATAATTCTCGTCGGGGATCATGGCTTTGAGCACCCCCTCCGCCGCTTCATAGCGAGCATCGCAATCAATAATGCCGTGATGCCATAAAAGATCCACTATTAGCTCACACAGTCGGTCGTGCAAGTAGCCCTGTACGGTTCGAAGCTGTTCGTCCCCCGACATACACATGGCCAGCAAACGCTGCTCTTGGTGGGGATCCACCGCCACCGCCGGATAGAACTCCACATACCTGCGCGCCTCCTCCTTCTGCCCTTTGCCGCACAAACATTGAGTGATACCCTCGATGGCGTGAGCCTTTTCACTGTCATCGTCAGTATTCCGGATAACGGTATCGAACAGCTTGATGGCCTTTTCTCTTTCGGCCTCAAACTCCTCGGAGTTGTTAATCTTGGTATCGACGGCATTGCCCCACACGTCCCACGCATAGCGGTTCAGCCACATCATGTCGCCGGGAAAGGCGCGGACGGCCTCCTCGGAAATACGTACCCGCGCGTCCGCATCCCCCGTTTTGAAGGTCTCATCATAGGCATCCTCCAGCTCCTTACGCCGATTATTCCCCTCGTCGGGCGTGGCGCCAAGCAGCTCGTCTGTGCTCACCTCCAACAATCTGGCCAAAGGTACGATGAGTCCCAAATCAGGGTTGGAGAGTCCGCACTCCCATTTGGAAATGGCCTGGTAGGACACCCCGAGCAAGTCGGCCATCTTCTCTTGAGTCAGGTCTTTCTCCCTGCGCAACTTCTTAATTCTTTCGCCGATGGTCATTGTATATACCTCCGTTTTTTGATGTGAACCGGTTCTGTTTACAGTATAGCAGATACTTTGTCAAAAATCAATATCTTGTTTTTTGAGAGGTCTGCAACCCACGGTTGAAAAAGAAAAGGAGCCTCGGCAAATTGCACAACGCTCCGAAATTGTAATTTTTAACCCCCTTCAAATCCCGCGAAAAACGCCGTTTTTGCCTGATTTGCAGGGGGCTGAAATGGCCCAAAATCGCCCTTTGTTCATTTTGCCAAGCGGGTTCCGTCAGCGTCCGAAGGGCTTCTTCCACAACGCGACGGCCACGCCCGCCGCCAGAAGGATCACTCCGCCGAGGACGGTGTACCCATACAGACCGCCCTGTCGGTGGCGCAGGATCCATTGAAAGGTCGGCCACCCCGCCCCGCCGATGACGTCCATCTCCAGCGTTGCCACCCAAGCCAAGGCGACAGCCGACACGATCAGGAGCAATCCCACGGCCATCAAGCACAGGGATAGGATCCGATACGTCTTGTTTTTCACAGGCAGATATCCCCCTTCATTCAAAATGGGGGGAAGGCGTTTTTACCTTCCCCCGCGAGTATTATTCCACGGAAATGATGAAATCATAGAGAGGCTGGCCGCCGTAGAGCAGGTTGCACTCGGCCTCGGGCACAACCGCCTTCAGCTTCTCAAAAATGATGTTGGCGTTCTCCTCGGTGATATCCGCGCCATAGAGCACCGTCACGAAGGAGGCATCGGGGAAGTTGCGGAGCATTTCCAGCACGATGATCTCATAGTCTGTACCGGTATAGCCGATCTTACGGTCACACAGACCCATATACTCACCCGCCTTAATGGAGAGGCCGTCGATGGTGGCATCCTTAACGGCGCGGGTGACCGACAGGGTATGGACGTAGCCGTAGGTCTCGGTCATGGCGGCGGCGTTCTCGTCGGCCGAGGAGGTTGCATCGAAGGCCAGCATAGCCGACATGCCCTCGGGGACGCTACGGGTCTCCAGCACGATGACGCGCTGTGCCTCGGTCATACCCTCGGCAGCCTCGGCTTCGATGATGGCGGCGGCCTGCTTGGCCACCATGATGATGTTCTTATTGTTGGGCAGGACGAACACCTCGCGGCCGCGGGTCTTGCGGATGGCCTCCAGAAGGTCATCGGTGGAGGGGTTCATGGTCTGACCGCCCGTGACGATCTCATGCACGCCCAGCTCGCGGAAGATATTCGCGGTACCGTCACCCAGACAAACAGCCACGAAGCCGAAGTCCTTATCGGGGGTCAGATCTGCGGGGGTAGCTTCCTCGGCGGCCTTCTCGGCGGCCTTTTCGCCGGCGGCGGTGAGGGCGGAGTGCTGCTTCTTCATGTTCTCGATCTTGTCGGTCTCGAGATTACCGTACTTGATGGCCTCGGAGAGCACGCGGCCGGGGTCATTGGTATGGATATGGAGCTTAATGATCTCCTCGTCATCCACGAACACCATGCTGTCGCCCCAGGGAGAGATGGTCTCCTTGAAGGCCTCGGCGGTACCCTCGCCGCGAAGCTCGTCATACTTGCCGACGATGCACTCGGTGCAGTAGGCGAAGGTGATGGACTCGGTATCGAACTCGCTGAAATCGGCGCCCTCGGCGGTCTCCTCCTCGGAGCTCTCCACGGCGGCCACGTCATGCCCCTTCAAGGAAGCCAGCATACCCTTCAGCATGGTGACAAAGCCCTGACCGCCTGCGTCGACCACGTTGGCCTGCTTCAGAACGGGGAGCATCTCAGGGGTCTGCTCCAGCACCTCCTCGGCGCCCTCCAGCAGACGCTCGAAGAACGCCTCGGGGTTCCCGCGGAACTGCTCGCTCTCGGCCTCTGCGATCTCGGCGGTGCCGCGCATGACCGTGAGGATCGTACCCTCGGCGGGCTTGCTGACGGCGCGGTAGGCCTCATTGGTACCGCTGCGGATCGCCTTGGCGATATCGTCGGAGTCGGCCTTTTCCAGACCCTCAAAGGACTTGGCCATGCCGCGGAAGAACAGGGACAGGATCGCGCCCGAATTACCGCGGGCGGCGCGG
>JAZQXS010000148.1:0-3676 GCA_045633025.1 Eubacteriales bacterium
CCTCGATCTCCCCCGCCATGATCTTACGCAGGAGTCCCCGCGCCGTCTCGTCGTCGCAAACGCCGAAGCAGGCGGCCAGGATGTTGGAGTGATTGAGGTAGTAGCGCTTCTCCACGTTCCGGGGCATCCATCCGCAGAGCAGATGCGCGGGGGTGGGGGTATTCAGCCCCTCGAAGTAGATGCCCTTTTCTCGGTCAAAGAGATGGGTGTTGACGGCCTCTCCCAGGACGGCGCGGCGGGCGCGGCAATCCTTCCCTGCCTCGCAAAGCCCCAGCTCGTCAAAAATTTTGGCGGCGGATCCCAGCGCGCCGAAGTAGAACAGATTCAGCACGCTCTGCCCCAGCGCCTTGGGGGGATGGTGCATGGTGATGCCGTCAATGAAGATCCAATCCACGAACATATAGTCCGGCGGGTTCTCAATGAGGCCGTTATCCCCGATGTAGCCGGCGAAGCGGTTCAGAAGCAGCTCCAAGCCTCGGCGGCACCGCTCCAGCAGAGCTCGGTTGCCCGTGGCCATGTAGGTGTCCCAGAGCATCCCCACCCAAATGAGGCTGTATGTGGTATGGAACATCCGTCCGTCATGATCCTCCAGGAGGATGGCGGTGCGGATGACATCGAACTCCGAAAGACGCATATCGCCGTAGGAGAACAGGGTCATGAGGCTTTCGATGTTGTAGTCGCCGGTACAGGCCAAGGGCTCGCAGTGGCGGGGGCTGTCCAGGTGGTGGGTCTGGCGGCAAATTTTGAGGGTGTGCTTACAGGTGTTCAGCACCAGATTCACGTCCTCGTCGTCGGTGACCGTCTCGGCCTCGTCGACGACGGGGTAATGGGTAGCGATCAAGGAAACGGTCAGCTCGGCGGGGCTGTCCGAGTGATTCTCAGCCACCACCCGCAGATTTCCCGCGCTGTGCATGTAGAAGCCGCGGTACTCACCGTCACAGTCGAAGGTCACCACCTCGCGGCTGCCTCCCTCGTCCAGCTCTCGGCAGTAGATCTCGGCGGTCACCTCGCCCTGAGTCCGGGCATTGACGCGGATAAAGCCCGCCCAGATCTTGTCGAAATCCATGACCACCTCCCGTTTTTCGCGGGGAGCCAGAGTGACGGCGGGATCCTCGGTTCGGATCACCTGCTCCACACGGAGGGGGATGGGGGCGGTCTCGGTGCGCCAGATGTTCTCGGTCACCTCAGCGGGGAGGTAGGCATCGGGGCGGATGCGGCCGTCGTAGCCCGTATCTCGTATGTAGCCGCCGTTTTTGCGAACCAGCCAGGTGCCGTCGGTGGTCAGGGTCTCGACCGAGCCGTCCTCAAGGGTGAGGATAGCCGAGAGCATGAAGCCGCCATGGCCGCGGGAGTAGTCGCAGATTTGGACGGGCATCATGCGGACGCGGGCGAAAAAGTCCAGCTCGCGGCTCATGGGCGCGAGGGTCGTCTCAAAGGCGTAATAATTGTTCCGTACCAGCTCGTTGGCCATGAAGTCGCCCCCCACGCAGGCGGGTCCCGTGGCTACGAGCTCCCCGTTGCACCAAAGCTGAAACAGGGTGTCTCCGCTGAAGCGGAGCTCGGCTCGGGTAACGGTCTTTTCGAAGGCGAATTTGCGGCTGAACTCGGCCACGGTGAAATTGCCCGCGTTGTGGTCCAGAAATCCGCTGTATATGGTAGTTTGGTTGTCGGGATAGCGCTCGGCCGGCAGCCAGATCCACTGTTCGGTGTGTTGGATCATAGTGGGTTGTCCTTTCATGGCAGGTTGTCTCTCCCTTGCGCAAAATAATGTACCTTATTATACCATATTCCATAAAAACTTGCAATATGTTTTGGACTTTTTTCGAAAAAATCAACAGGATTCCGCAGCGTTTGGGGAGGACGGATTTTTCGCGGCACCTCCTTTTCAGCCTGCACAGCGAGTCAATTTGTCAACTCCTTGTTGTTTATTCGACATTTAATTTAAATGGTTTTTTGATTTTGAATAGGCATTACTTACTTTATGTAGACATATAAAGATGTAATATTTTGTTTTTTCTTTGTTATAATACATTTTTTAAACCGTATTTTGCTGTCCTTTGATTCTACACGGCACAAAAAAGGGAACGTGGCGCTTAATGACATTGGTTCTTCCCACTCCTCTCCGCAGAGGCCATCAACCTCTCCCGCGGGCCAAAACCACAGATTGAAATTCTGACAAGAGACGAACAAGCGCAGCTCATCCGTGCCACTTACCATCATCGTTACGGCATTTTCATACGCTTGACATTGTTCACAGGATTACGGTTGGGAGAGTTGCTTGGCTTGCGTTGGGAGGATATTGATTTTCAGATGGGACTTCTGCACGTCCGCAGAACACTCAACCGTCCTACAACGCCCGAGGAAAGCACAACAGAAATCGTGATACAAACGCAAAAATCTGAAAACTCGTGCCGCAGTATACCTCTGCTTCCCTTGGCCGCACAAAATCTCATCATAAAGAATGGAGGAGGAACTGCTGATAACTATTATACCTCCGATGGCAACGCCGGTTACAGAAATTTCCACCGGTCCTAATCAGGTTGTCGTGCAGGTGACGATTTAAGTGTGGAGGTCGACGTTATACCGAGAGATCCTCGCTGTAGCTGACGAATTACAATCCACGCCCCCGCGTGGGGGGCGACCCCAAGGCTACCGCCTGCACAGGGATGGAGCTGTGATTTCAATCCACGCCCTCCGTGTGGAGGGCGACACCGACAAGGCAACTTGGACGATGTGGGTATACGAATTTCAATCCACGCCCCCGCGTGGGGGGGCGACTACGGCAAACGCTTCGGCTACGCTGTATGCTGTGTGATTTCAATCCACGCCCCCGCGTGGGGTGCGACTCTCTCATCTCTCCCACGCAGATCACGGCGGGGTCATTTCAATCCACGCCCTCCGTGTGGAGGGCGACTGCCGCGTCCGCGGGGCAAGGGCTGCTTCTTGGCATTTCAATCCACGCCCCCGCGTGGGGGGCGACAACAGACACAGCTCGTCGCTCCCCAGCGCCATCCTATTTCAACCCACGCCCCCGCGTGGGGGGCGACGGTCGGCAAAGGTTCTGCCACCCCACTTCACGGGATTTCAATCCACGCCCCCCGTGTGGAGAGGGCGACACCGCCGGGGAGATGGTATTCCATCAGATCATACGAGTGCAGGTCACGCCGACGGGCAGGGCGGCCTCGTCCACACAAACCTCGTAGTCAGAATAAGCACGAGCGGGCATACCGCTGGTGTCTTTACGTGTGATCTTGACCAGATCAAAGAGCTTATGGGCGGGTGCATTGCCGAATTCACTATCGTGCTTGAACACGATCAGCTCGCGCACTGCCATCTTACCGCGGGCGGCGGAGCGATCCAGCTCAAACATATTGATGATCGCCTGCCAGAGAAGCGCAAGATCCTCCTCCGAAAAGCCGGTGGTCTTGCGGGCAAGGTTGGCGGAGATGAAGCCCTCGGCACGGTAGAGGCCGTAGGGGACGATGTATTTGCGGCCCATTTCGGTGTGCTTTTCGGCGGCGGCCTCCTCGGTGGTAATGGCTACACGGGTAATGGTCATTTCCTGCTGAGAAATGGGCTCTACGCTACGGGCAAAGCCAAGTTGGACGGGGCCGCGAACCTGTCCGCAATTCAGAGCATCCTTGACAAAGGTAGTCATGACTGCGCCAAAGGTTCG
>JAZQXS010000149.1:0-3246 GCA_045633025.1 Eubacteriales bacterium
GTAGGTGCCGTCGCACCACTTGAGAACGACCACCTGAATGCGGTTCTCCCCTGCATGGAGGTATTGGGTGATCTCCAGCTCGCTCGTCATGTGGCTGACCTGGCTGTAGCCCGCGAACTGGCCGTTAACGTACAGGTAGAAGCAGGAATCCACGCCCTCAAAATTGATGTAGACAGATTTGTCCAGCATGGCGGGGTGAATGTTGACGGTGCGGCTGTACAGACCGCAGGGGTTGTCATCGGGCACGAAGGGCGGATCGACCGGGATGGGATAGACTACGTTGACGTAGTTGGGGGTATCGTAGCCGCGCTCCAGCATGGTCTGCCAGGAGCGGGGGACGTTGAGCTTTTCGGACGCAACGGTGAACCCCTCGGCGGTAAACTCGGGGAGGTCGCGGATGGACTTATAGAAGGTGAAATCCCAATCACCGCACAGATTGACCAGGCGGGTGGAGGCGTTACGGTTTCCCTTGCGCGCCGTCTTCTCGTCCTGATAAGGCACGAAATAGGCGCGGGGCGCCTCACAGCCTACGTGCAGAATGTTCTGATTCTGATGGTAATTGGCGTTCATAATGAATTCATTCATATAGCGTAGTTCCTTTCTTATAAAATAGAAAAACGGTATCTATATGATACCATTTTTTCATTCAAAAGTCAATATTTTTTGGGAAAACAGACCGAATGTCTTGACAGATTTTTTTTAAAATGCTACAATATAGCCATATCAATCCCCCAAAAAGGAGCCACCATGAAACATTCCCATTCTGCCGCGTTCCCCTACCGTCGCGTTATGGTCATCGGCTGTCCGGGCGGAGGCAAGAGCACCTTTTCACGGGCGCTCCACGCCGCCACAGGACTTCCGCTTCACCATTTGGATATGCTGTACTGGAACTCTGACCGCACCACTGTCAGCCGCGAGATGTTCCTCTCCCGTCTGCAAACGGTTCTGGGCACCGACTGCTGGATCATAGACGGCAATTACGGCTCTACGATGGAGCAAAGGATGGAGGCCTGCGACGTAGTGTTCTTTTTGGATTACCCCGTGGAGGTTTGCCTGGAGGGCATCGCCGCCCGTCGGGGGCAGGTGCGTTCGGATATGCCTTGGGTGGAGCGGGAGGACGACCCGGAGTTTTTGGATTTTGTAAAGCGCTTCCCCGTCGAAGGGCGGCCGAAAATATCGGAGCTATTGAAGGAATTCCCCGATAAGACCGTTTTCCACTTCACATCCAGAGCGGAAGCGGATGGATATTTGGCATCGTTGCAATAAAATGACGACCGCTTGTCGTTGTGGACAAACGGTCGCTTTTTTATTCTTATACTAATGTTCAAGATTCTAATAAGAGAATAGTATTACGATTGTTCCATTAAATACTTCCAAAATCTCATTTCTTCCACGTCCCCGGCGCAAGCAGCACCAGCATGGGGAACAATTCAAGTCGTCCCGCCAGCATATCGAAGATCAGCACCAGCTTGGACGGAATGGAAAAGAAGGCGAAATTGCCCGTGGGGCCGACCAGATTCAGACCGGGGCCTATGTTGTTGATGGTGGCCGTGACCGCCGTAAAATTGGTGATAAGGTCGTGATCGTCAAAGGAAATCAGGATCATAGATCCGACGAAAACCAACACGTACCACATCATGTAGACGTTGACCGAGCGCACGACCTCGGGCTCGACGGGATGGCCGTCGATGGTGACCCGCTTGACCCGACGAGGGTGAACCAGATTACCCAATTCATTGGCCGCGCCGCGGAGCAGGATCAGCAGGCGGGAGACCTTCAGGCCGCCGCCCGTAGAGCCAGCGCAGGCGCCAATGAACATAATAAGCACCAGCAGGGCGCGGGACAGCTCCGGCCACAGGTTAAAGTCCGCCGTGGCAAAGCCTGTGGTAGAGATGAGAGAGGCCACGGTAAAGGCCACGTGACGCAGAGCCTCGCCCAGGGTATCAAACATTCCGCGCACGTTCAAGGTAATGACCAGAATGACAATGCCCACGATGTAGACGAACCGACGGAACTCGGTGTTGAAGGCATCCTTGAACCGCCCCAGCAGAATGAGATAATAGCAGCTGAAATTCACCGAGAACAGGAGCATAAAGATCGTCACTACGATCTGTATGTAGGGTGAGTAGCTCGCCATGCTGTCATTGAGCACACCGAATCCACCCGTACCCGCCGTACCAAAGGCGGTCGTCAAGGCCTCGAAAACACGCATGCCGCCGCAAAGCAACAGAATGAACATGATAAAGGTCATGGCCAGGTAGATGGAGTACAGGATCAGCGCCGTGGTACGCACGCGGGGCACCAGCTTGGACACAGAGGGGCCGGGGCTCTCGGCCTTCATAATGTGCATATTCTGCCCGCCCGACAGGGGGACGAAGGCCATAACAAAGACCAGCACACCCATACCGCCAATCCAGTGGGAAAAGCTTCGGAAAAACAGATTGCTGTGGGATAAGCCCTCCACATTGGTTAAGATACTGGAACCGGTTGTGGTATAACCGGAAATAATCTCAAACAGGGCATCTGTAAAGGATGGGATATCACCGTTTAATACAAACGGAATAGCACCGGTCAGACTGAGTAAAATCCAGCTGAGTGCCACCGCAACGAAGCCCTCCTTTGCATAAAAGGTGGTACTTTTGGTTTTGATACGACGCAGAAGAAAGCCCAGAAAAGAACAGGCAAGTGAAATGACAAGATAAACCCCTGCATCAAAATATTCTTTGTAAATAATCCCGACCAGGCAAGGCGGCAACATAAAAATGCCTTGCAGACTGAAAATCCAGCCGAGTATTTTTGCTATAATACGGTAGTTCATGGTATGCGCCTTTCCAAAACGAAAAATTTATTCACTGAGGATGTCGGTAATGTCATCCAGTCCTTTGTTGGTGGTTACGACAATGACAGTGTCCCCGAGTTCGATGGTATCACGACCGGATGGGGTGATAATCTTTTTGCCGCGGACAATGCCGCAGATTAAGAGATTTTTCTTTAAGGAAAGGTTCAGCAGCGGAACACCGATGACCGGACTATGCTCTGTGACATGAAATTCCAGTGCTTCTACACGGTTATCCATCAGACGGTACAGCGCTTCCACCTTGCTTCCAAAAGAGCCGGTCAGGGAGCGGACATACTGGAGGATGTATTCGGTTGTGGTATTGCGTGCCGAAATGATACTGCCGATAGGAAGCTCTTCGATAATATCATCATGCGCCATCTTACTGATTTTTGTGATTTTTTTGCAGA
>JAZQXS010000150.1:0-1806 GCA_045633025.1 Eubacteriales bacterium
AGATGAGCACGAAGCGGATGCCCTCGTAGCGGGACATGGCATCAATGAGGGAGTGCACGGTACGGCCGTATTTCAGGTCGCCGCA
Source organism: Eubacteriales bacterium (assembly GCA_045633025.1). Taxonomy (GTDB): domain Bacteria; phylum Bacillota; class Clostridia; order Oscillospirales; family CAG-272; genus CAMEON01. The sequence continues at coordinate 86 of JAZQXS010000150.1, forward strand.
AAGACCCACGGTCAGATGATCCAGCCTTCCCTTCTCGCGGGAGATGGTCAGCAGATCGGTGAGGGTCTGGGTGGGGTGGCTGTGGCCGCCGTCGCCCGCGTTGATGACGGGGATGGTGGCATTGCGGGAGGCCACGTAGGGCGCGCCCGCCTTGGGATGGCGCATAGCGATGATGTCGGCGTAGCAGCTAATGACCTTGGCGGTATCAGCCACCGACTCGCCCTTGGCGGCGGAGGAGCTGTTGGCCTCGGAGAAGCCAAGCACGCTGCCACCCAGCTCCAGCATAGCCGCCTCAAAGGACAGGCGGGTGCGGGTGGAGGGCTCATAGAACAGGGTCGCCAGCTTCTTGCCGCGGCATACCTCGGCGTACTTGGCGGGATTATCGATCATGTCATTGGCCACGGCGATCAGCTCGTCCAGCTCGGTCACGGACAGATCGGAAATGTTGATGAGACTTTTCGACATATAAACTCCTTTCACAAGTGAAAAGAATGGTTTTGAAGGTTCTTGGAGGTCTCGGAACCTTCTTGAAAGAAGGTTCCGAGCGGGGCCGGGGCAGAGCTCCGGTTACGCCTTGGCGCCGTAAACGGCGAGGTAGTTCTTGATGCGGGTGACGTTCTCCTCGTTGGCAGGGTCTTCCTCCAGGTACTCGATGATGTCGTAAACGTCAACGATGGAGTACACGGGGAAGCCGAACTGCTCCTCGATCTCCTGCATAGCGCCCTTATCGGTCTGACCCTTTTCCTTGCGGTCCACCATGATGAAGGTGGCGGAAACCTTGGCGCCCTCGACGTGGGAGAGGATCTCCATGCTCTCGCGGATGGCGGTTCCGGCGGTGATGACGTCCTCAATAATGACGATCTCCTCGCCTGCGGTGGGCACGTAGCCGACGAAGGTACCGCCCTCGCCGTGATCCTTCACTTCCTTACGGTTGAAGAAGAAGGGCACGTTCAGGCCGTTCTTGGACAGAGCCACGGCGGCGGAAACCGACAGGGAGATGCCCTTGTAGGCAGGGCCGTAGAGGACGGCGGGCTTGGCGCCCAGCTTCTCGAAGTAGGCCTTGGCGTAGAACTCGCCCAGCGTGGCGATGTCACTACCGGTCTTGATCATGCCGGCGTTGATGAAATAGGGGATCTTGCGGCCGCTCTTGGCGGTGAAATCACCGAACTTCAGAACGCCTGCGGACTGCAGAAATTCAATAAATTCTCTCTTGTAGCTTTCCATGATGTTTCTATCTCCTCGGTTAAATTTTCAGGTCGAAATGTATGGGGCTTTGCCCCATACCCCACCAAAAACTTTCTTGAAGGAAAGTTTTTGGATTTCAAAGAACTTACAATAAACCAAATCCTAATCTACGAAAGGTTTGGGGAGTTCCAAGACCCCTTTGCAAAAGGGTTCTTGGCAGGGGGCAGGGGCAGCGCCCCTCGTTCCTCATATTCCTCTTAGTCGCAGAACTCGGCCACACATCTCTTATATGCGGCAACGGGATCCTCGGCGGCGGTGATGGGGCGGCCGACGACGATGTAGTCGGAGCCGATCTCCTTGGCCGCGGCGGGGGTCATGTCACGCTTCTGGTCGCCAACGTCCCCGTCAGCGAAGCGCACGCCGGGGGTAATGGTGAGGAAGCTCTGACCGCAGCGCTCATGGACTTTGCCGGCTTCCAGAGGGGAGCAGACGATGCCGTCCAGACCGGATTCGGCAGCGCACTGCGCATAGTGCAT
>JAZQXS010000151.1:0-2480 GCA_045633025.1 Eubacteriales bacterium
GTCTCCGTTTTGCAGGTGAATGGTGCCGCAATGGACAAACCCGTGCCTTTCCAGCATCCGCCGCATGACCACGTTACCGCGGTGGGTATCGATGCGGAGAGATCCCCGTCCCAGACGGCGGGCGGTATCGGCGGCATAGTCCAGAATGGCGGTAGAAATGCCGCTTCCCCGATGGGACACTAAAATAGCCACCCGATGGATGGCCAGATAGGCGGACCGACCGGCCTCGTCGCGGTCGGCAGTCATCCAGGCGCCGTCATCAATACGGTCGTAAGTAGGCTCGCCGTCGTAGATCAAAGCAAAGTTTCCCACGATCTGCCCGTCCCTCTTCACGCAGTATCCCTGCCCGAGAGCCACGTCTTCCTCGATCATGGCGCGATTGGGGGAGCCGTTCTGCCACTGGTCAATGCCCAGGGCGGCAATGGTGCGGCGAGCTTCCTCGATGATGGACATGACGGCGTCGATATCGCCAACTGTGGTTTTACGAATCTGCATGTCTGTTCATTCCTTTTCATTCATTCGTTCGACTCATTATAACACAAAACCCGTCGTCTGTCAATGGTTCCTTTGCTACAAAAGAAACCCGCCAAAGCTCCTCGACTTCGGCGGGCTGACAGACTTAGATCATGGAAGATCTATAAAAGCACCAATGGCTACACTTGTCCGATCATTGTAGGCAAGCCAACCGTCAGCAATAGCTTGCTCCACGACAAATCCCAGGGCGGGACTGTTGCGGCACAGAGAATACACTACCCCGTCCACCAATTTTTTATTGTCCCTCATACTGGGAGGAAGATCCTTCCGTACGATCTCTCGGATCGTTAGGTTCATATCGGTCATCAAAGAAAGCACTTTGTGGTTGAGTTCTCCCCGTACTTTAGCGTGTTCCCAAAAAATTTCCGACTGCTTCTTCCGTCGATTCCCATATTTCACGAGTTTTTTTGCCTCAGCCTCACGGAAGACAGCTATAGTTGGTACGTAACCATCGGCCTCTTTGCGTAGATACCCATAAGAAATCAGCCGCTGGGCAACCGACTCGTTCAAATCGCTCTTTCCCTCCACAACAGATCGTAGTGTGGCCGTTTCATCTCGATTCAGAAAATCGGGAGTTTTCCCCCAAATGCCGGCGTAAGCATAGCGGTAGCAGATAAATCCGTTATGTTGATGGTGACAGCCCACGATTTTCGATGCTCCATCTAACATTTCAAAACCGATCTCATCCCATGCGCCATGATCCGGACGTTCCGTCGTACCCAGTCTATACTTGGGCGTATTGGGGCACACATCATAAAGCCCCTCATAGCACCGCATCAGGATCACCCACTTGGCATCCTCGTAATCTTGATATGGACCGTAACAACTTGCCCCTGCTTCCCTGTATTGCTCCATCAAGCGGTCGATCCCCTCCTCCAGCGGAGGCAGTATACGCGCCATCAGAGCCGCGAATGTTTCGTGTATTTCCAATTGGGCTTCTCGGCTGATGATGGGGAAAGCCGTTTCATATTTTCCGTTTTTCTTGATGAGCAAAGTCTCCATCCTCAAACGCTCCAGCGTATCCTCCATGTAGACCAATGATACCCCCATTTCAATGGCCAATTCCTCAGCACTTTGGGGTGTACCATACGCAGTTGCGAAAATATTCTGATTGAGTTTTGGTTCAACCAGCGTGTGAGGCTGCCCTCGATCCCCCAAGCGATCGCAAATATTGGTGAAACCAATATGTTCAGGCTTATAGCTCCTCACTCCGAATTCCCTTGCCATATCCATACCCTCCTTTAATAAAATACGCGCGCGATACAGCCTTTGTTTCACCGCGCTCTCGGGGAGGGAGAGTTCGGCGGCAATCTCCCGCAAGCTTTTGCCATCGATGTAGTGAGCTACCATAATGTCCCGATAGTCCCCCCGAATAAAAGCCAACTCCCGCCGAAGCAGGCGCAATTCTTCCGTCCGAATGATCTGCTCGTCCGGCCGCTGGCCCTCGTCTTCAATCTCATACGCATCCAACGAGTCCCCCGTCTCATACTCCGCACGTTTGTGCTTTCGATTTGCCCAAAGGCAATATCGATTCCGCGCGATCTGCCATACCCACGCAGAAAAATGCTGAGGACGGGTTCCATTCTGAAGCGCAGTCAGCACCTGCAGTGCAATATCCTGAGTCAGATCCTCCGCCTCATGGCTATCACCCGTCTTTTTCAGACAAAAGTAGAATAGCGGCACCATATACCTCTCTGCGAACTCATCCGCCAGCTGGTTTTGCTTGAAATCCTCCAAGAACTCTCACCTCCCTTCATTCATATAGTGTGGATTGGGGGAATTTGGTAACAAAAAAATTTAAAAAGAAAAAAGACCCTTCCGAAGAAGCGTCTTGACTCTGTTTTCCTTTGCAATCGAAAGAAGAAGTAAAATTGGTAGAAAAGAAACTCAAACATTGTAAATGAACCACAGAGGTTCAAGCCCTCGGAAATTAGTATCGGTCAGCT